>CAYTFO010000233.1:0-5416 GCA_964437135.1 uncultured Roseivirgaceae bacterium
GAATATCGGATATAATAAGCCTCCCCTATCAGTAAAAATTCATCATTTCGCTGAATAATATCGTGTATCAAAATCTTGTAGGAAAACTTAGCTTTTTTCCCCTTAGATTCTTTTCTTTTGATTCGATTCCTGACTCTTTTTTCTCTTCCCTCATTCATGTATTCCCAGAAATTTTCCAAATCAGCGTAGTCAATATACTTTATAAACTGCTGATTACCATTTACAAAACGGGACAGGTATAACCCCCTGGAATACTGTGTGTTACGATTTGAAAATGTACCAGCATAATATTGAAAACCACCTTTAAAAGAAGTAGTGGTTGCGTCTATTAAACTATTTCTATTGACAGGATCTATCAGATTACTTTGAATCAATACATTTTCAACAGTAAAGGTTTTTACCGAAATTGTAAATCTCTTATCTACCAGTCTTTCCAGCATTAGAACCGTAAAAACACCTGCTTCCTTATCAACCTCAATATCCACAAGGTCACTTTTCCCATTATAAATGCCCGGTAAGACTTTTGGCTTTCTTTCATCCAGGTCATATGTTATCACGGCCGGTCTGAAGTTGGTACTTCCTGCCAGAAGCACTGTATTGGCCAAAACTTCGAAGTGACTTAAATAGAGAGGAAAAACTGTAGATAATTCAATCTCTTCGTATTCTCCGGATCCCTCTTCTACTTCAAAAATTACCAGATCCTGAGGAGCATAATTGGATTTGGTGTATAGAAGGTAAAAATAGCCTCTATCATAATCCCAGCCCTGAAAATCATAATTAAACGGTATGACCACGAGCTTTTGCCACTCAATATTGAGCGAAGTATCCAGTTTTATAAACTCCCAGCCATATCCATTTTGATTTCGAACTGCAGTTTCCTTGACCAACAACAAGCCTTCCTCCTTACCACTGATTATATTAAATTCCTGATCAAACCTACCTATCTCAAACTCTACACGATTTGTTTGCTCTATGTAAGCGCTTGTGTCTATATCCTTTTTTTTCTGAGCGAATATTGTAGATGAAAAAAGACATAAGCAGATAATCATTATTGAAAACCTCATACTTGTATAACAATTTGAATTCAATTTTCACTCATTTCTAAGATAATATCGAATTCTTCTTTACGAACCGGCTGAACGCTTAGCCTGGTATTTTTGACCAATACCATCTGAGACAGTCTTTCGTCATTCTTTATTTCCGAAAGATTTACAGGTCTTTTAAGTTTAATCTTTGGTTCAAAATCAACAACAACCCATCGATCATCTTCAGTCGTAGGATCCTGATAAAATTCTTTTACTACTTTGGCAATTCCAACTACATTTTTTTCATTTACACTATGGTAAAACAATGCTAAATCTCCGGTCTTCATTTCTTTCATGTTGTTCCTTGCCTGATAATTTCTTACCCCGTCCCAATGATCTCTTCCTAGTTTCACAAGATCATCCCAGGAGTATGTTCCGGGTTCAGATTTTATTAACCAATAGTTCATACTAGTGTTGTATACTTTACTATAATTACAACCTTAAATTTAAGATGTTTAAAACAGTAAGTATAAATTTTTAGTAAATGAAAGTATTGATCATCCGGTTTTCATCCATAGGAGATATAGTTCTAACCACCCCAGTAATTAGATCCATCAAATCAGAACTGGATGCAGATGTACACTATGCAACAAAAAAAGCTTATCAATCTATATTACTGGACAATCCATATATTGACAAAATACACCTTCTTGAATACGGATTAAATAAGCTCATAAATCAATTAAAAAAAGAACAATTCGATTATATAATTGACCTGCATAATAATCTCAGATCAAGAATTATCTGTACCAGACTCAGAAAAAAAGCTTATCATTTTAAAAAACTAAATATACTGAAATACCTGGCTGTAAATTTTAAAATAAACCGACTTCCCAATAAACATATAGTGGACAGGTATTTGGACACTGCTAAACCTATAGGGGTCGTAGGAGATCAATTTGGTCTGGATTATTTTATTCCGGAAAAAGATATTGTTGATAAAGAATGGCTTCCTGTTGGCTTTCAAAGAGGTTATGTCGCATTAGTTATAGGAGCAAAGTTTGCTACCAAAAGACTGCCTTACAGAAGACTAATTGAACTTTGTGATAGAATAAATAAGCCAATAATACTACTGGGAGGACCTGAAGATCAGGAACTTGGACAAAAAATAGAGGAGTTTTTCAAGCAGAATAATCCAAACTCAGAACAGGAGGAAACCCTAAGAGATAAGCTTGGAAAGAAAGCTATAGTATTTAATGCCTGTGGGAAATTTAATCTAAACCAATCTGCTTCTCTTTTAAAACAAAGCAAGGTCGTATTTTCTCATGATACTGGATTAATGCACATTGCAGCAGCCTTCAAAAAGAAAATCTTCTCAATATGGGGTAATACAATTCCACAGTTTGGAATGTATCCGTATAAGACAAGCTTTGTGATTTTCGAAAATAACAAAATCAAGTGCCGCCCATGTTCAAAGATTGGATTTGATAAATGCCCAAAGGGCCATTTTGATTGCATGAATAAATTAGTGTTTGATTTTTATATACCAGATTGGAAATGAAACTCTACAATTTCGTATCTTAGGAATTAAGAAACTCAATTAGTGTGAAAACCCTATACTTGATTCGACATGCGAAATCCTCCTGGAATTTTTCTCAGTTGGATGATTTTAGCAGACCAATAGGTATCCGTGGCAGAAAGGATGTGAGAAAAATTGGAAAATATCTGCAAAAGCATATATCCCGACCTGAGAAAATTGTCACGAGTCCTGCAAGCAGAGCATTCTACACAGCGCTCCATTTTGCAGATTATTGGGCTTATCCAGAAGAGGAAATATCATTGGAGCCAGCACTTTACCATGCAGATGATGACGAAATAATCGAAATAATCAAAGATTACGGGGAAAATTATAACACTCTTGCGGTATTTGGACACAATCCGGGATTCACAAACACTATTAATTCTCTTCAGAACAATTGGGTAGATAATTTACCAACTTGTGCAGCTATAGGTATTAGCTTTGAAGTGGATGATTGGAATGAAATAGAAAAGAAAAAGGGAAAACAGGTATTTTATGTTTTCCCCAAATCATTAAAATGAGTAATTAAAGAATATACTCACTCAAATCCTTATCTTTTACCAGGCCATCCAGTTTCTCGGAGACCATCTGTTTTGTAACTAAAACCTTTGAGTTTGGACCTATTGTATCTGGTATATCAAATAAGATCTCATTTAAAAGTTTGCTCATTACAGTATGCAATCTCCTGGCCCCAATATTTTCTATTTCATCATTGATTCGAAAAGCTATTTCACAAATCTCCTCCAGTGCATCTTCATCAAAACTAATTTCCACATCTTCCGACTTCAATAAAGCCTTATATTGCTTCGTCAGGGCATTTTTAGGTTCTTTGATTATTTTTAGGAAATCATTTTTTGTAAGGTTATGTAATTCAACTCTGATCGGAAACCTACCCTGTAATTCCGGAATTAAATCTGAAGGCTTACTAAAATGGAAGGCTCCTGCTGCAATAAATAAAATATGATCCGTCTGTATAATTCCATATTTGGTATTTACCGAACTCCCTTCTACAATTGGTAATAAATCTCTCTGAACACCTTCTCTACTAACATCAGGACCATTTTTACCTCCTCTTCCTCCTGCGATTTTGTCAATCTCATCAATAAAAATTATCCCGGTATTGGACGCCTTTGATAACGCTTCCTCTTTTACCTCATCCATATCGATAAGTTTAGAACTTTCTTCCTCAAGAAGAATTTTCTTAGCTTCCTTTATGGTAACCTTTCTCTTTTTATTTTTCTTAGGTAGCATATTACCAAGCATATCCTGAAGGTTTATCATGGAAGCTTCATCAATCATGCCACCTCCAACCATTCCAACGCCAGGGTTAGCTGGTTGCTTTATATTGATCTCGATTTTTCGGTCATCCAGATCTCCATTTCTAATTTTTTCCCTGAATCTTTCCCTGGTTTTCTCATTCAGATCTTTTTCTGATTCCGAGTCACGATTTTCTGATCCTACCGGCTGAACTCCAGCGTTCTTGACAGGGGGAATCAGGATATCCAATATTAAGGTCTCTACAACCTCATTTGCTTTTTCAGTTACTTCTTCTTTCTTCTTTATTCTTACCATATTGATAGATTGTTCTACCAAATCTCTCACCATGCTTTCTACATCTCTTCCGACATAACCAACCTCAGTGAATTTAGAAGCCTCCACTTTTGTAAATGGTGCATCAGCAACTTTTGCCAGTCTTCTCGCAATTTCTGTCTTACCAACCCCCGTTGCTCCTATTAGTAAAATATTATTTGGAACAATCTCACCCTGGATTTCATCTACTACATTCATTCTTCGCCATCGGTTTCTCAATGCTATTGCCACATTTCTTTTAGCATCATCCTGACCGATTATATATTTATCCAGTTCATCTACAATTTGCCTTGGTGTCAAATCTTTCATTATTTCTAAAATATTTTTTTCAGTGAATTAATTGAATTCTGAACAGCAAAATAACTTGCTCCTCCTGCTGCTCCATAGTCAGACCTTGTAAATTGTAACTCAAAGTCTTTGACCCTTACTGTAAAACCATATGAAAATCCGGAACCAAATGCTCCATTTTCATAACGAAGTTCTTCTCTTATCTCATGATTGTACCCTACCGTAAATTCAATAGCTCTGGCCAGAACAAGATTAGTCCCAAAATTGAAATATCGTAGTACTTTATCTATGTTATCAGGGCCTGAATCATTAACGGAAAATGGAATATCCGTGTTTGGTAAACCTGAAGCTGTGACAGAAAATCGAAACGGCATATACTCAGGTTTAAGTGTTGCTCCTAATACTACATCAAACAATTCGGAGGAAAACCCACCTCTTTCAAATCCTCCAAATTCATATCCTAAATTTCTAAATACCATTCCCAAAGCCATATTTGTATTTGGCAATCGGTAAAGTCCTCCCAAATCCAGCAATACTCCATATCGATTTGATTGATCTATATTCGAGGCCGCAAAAGATAAATTAGACCCAAGAGAAAAAGGTCCGACAGATGATGAAAATGAAGTTTTGAATACATACTGCCTGGCATTGAATACGCCAATATCGTTACCCAATTCATCTCGCCTTTGCATTTCCCCATATCCAAGATACTGAAGGTGAAAACCTAGCTTCATTGAGTTATCAAGAGCTGCTGCATAACCAACATAATATCTGTTTACTTCTCCTAAAAATGGTGAAAACATTACATAATAAGTGGTATTCTCAACAGAATCCAATAGTGCCGGATTTTGAAAACTTACAGACAAATCTTGATTTAAAGAAGAAACCAACTCGCCCCCGGAAGCAGCTACATGTGCACCAACAGGTAAGTTTA
>CAYTFO010000234.1:0-5407 GCA_964437135.1 uncultured Roseivirgaceae bacterium
ACTTTGTGCTCACCATCGATGATCCACACCGATTCAGAAACAGTCGGGACGTCGGCAATCTGGTTCACTGTAAAATCAATTTATAATGATTCTAAATTCAGTAAAGCTGGCGATACAGGGATTTATGGAGTAGGCTGTTGAGTTCCATCATAGTAAATGCACCTGCGAAAAGTTCTCGTAGTTCTAGTACTTCATAGACGCCCAAAATGACAAACCGGTCTCTGCTTCCCAGATAAATTACTTCGATATCAGGAGTGTCCGTATCTAGTAGCTCAGCGAGATTGATCGACAGCACTTTTTTTCTAAAGGATTGAAGTTCACAGAATCTTAGATTCAACTCGTAATCACTAAAATACAACCAAAATGTTTCAGTTTCATCACACTGAACAATGGTGGCTTTCTCTGTTTCATACAGTTGATTTCTATTTAAAGTTTCGGGCATTTCTTGCAATGTCTTCCTTTTTTCTTGTACTTCTTACAACATTTCTTGAAGACACAACTGTCTTCATTTACAAATCTTGATGTCATTGGATTTATCCCAACTCCAATTTGTTCTCCTTCTTCTGTAATCTCTTTTCTCATTTATTTAGATTAATTCTAAACAATACAAAAATGACATACTTCTGAATGTAATACAATCGCTAATTTCGGGATTTTTTTTATCACTAGCTATAGCCATTGATCACTAGAACTAGTGAGAAAAATCAGGATTTTAGGCTTGTAATTCTTTCAAAAAATTGAAATCCAGAAAAATTCAAACTGTTTTCTTATGAATCTGGAAAGGCATTATTCAAAAGTCTTGATTAGGAGAAGGTTTATTTTGATTGTTTTGAAATAGTATTAACCGCACATTTCTCGCAACCCTCACTTTTCCGGGAAGCTGACCTGTAAAGCTTTCTTCCCAGGTAAAAGAGGGCAAATGCTGCTAAAACGATGACCAGAATAGTTTGTGTCATTATGCGAGTAATTGAAATGTTATGTAAGAACTAACGTAAGCCAGTAATGTCATATATGCTGTTTGTATTAACGCCCATTTCCAGCCATTAGTTTCCCTCACTACTATGGCAAATGTACTCATGCATTGCATGGCAAATGCATAAAAGATCATCAAAGATATTCCTGTGGCGGTCGTATAGACTTTCTCCCCGGTTTCGGGATTTATTTCATTCTTCATCCTGGAGATCAGCGTTTCATTATTGTCAAAATCTTCACCGACACTGTAAATCGTCGCTATGGAACCAACAAAAACCTCTCTTGCCGCAAATGATGTGATAAGCGCAATTCCTATCTGCCAGTTGAATCCAAGAGGTTCAATCACCGGTTCAATCCCTTTACCCAGGATTCCAATGTATGAATTGGAAAGACGGGTAGAACTGACCTTTTTTTGATAGGCTTTCATATCCTCAGCTTCTGTGGGCTGTGGGATTTTACTGACAGCCTGTTCCATTCGATCACCCGGACCAAAGGATGCCAGTAACCAAAGAACAATGGAAATCGCGAAAATTACTTTTCCAGCTTCGAAGACGAAAATGCTTACTTTTTGATAAATCGTAACCGTTAGGTTATTCCACCGGGGCATTTTGTATAATGGAAGCTCCATTACCAGGAAACTGTACTGTTTGGATCGGATAAATAATTTAAATAAAAGAGCTGAAGCAAGTGCTGCTATCAAGCCTATCAAATAGAGACCCAATAAAGTCAGTCCTTTAAGATTGAAAATCCAGATGCTTTGATCGGGTATAACAATAGCTATAAGCAGGGTATAAACAGGTAAACGTGCACTGCAGGACATGAGTGGAGTCACCATGATTGTGATCAATCGTTCTTTCCAGTTGTCAATGGTACGACTGGCCATAATCGCAGGGACAGCACATGCAACTCCGGAAATCAATGGAACTACACTTCTGCCGTTCAAACCAAAAGGACGCATCAGCCTGTCCATCATGAAAACAACCCGGGACATGTATCCGGTCTCTTCCAGAAAAAATATAAAAGTAAATAGCAAGGCTATCTGAGGAATGAATATAACCACACCTCCCAGCCCGGGAATGATACCTTCTGCCAAAAGACTGGTAAAAATGCCATCCGGAAGGGTTTGCACTACCCATTGACTCAGGTTAAGAAAAACTGAATCAATAAGGTCCATTGGCCATTCAGACCAGGCATAAACAGCCTGAAAGATCAACATTAAGACACCAAGGAAAATTAAATACCCAAATACAGGATGAGTGAGAACTCTGTCCACCTTTCTGTGACGGCGAATCATGCCCGAGTCCTCTTTTTTCTCCTTTAAGACAAAACCGAGATACTGCCTGATTTTGTGGAACCGCTTCTCGGATAATTCCGCCTGTTTATCTACATCCTTTTCTATTTCATCCGAATCAAATTCATTTTCCTGAAATGGAGTATGATTATGTTCCTTTTTTTCAATTATTGTTTTAATGAGATTATCGATTCCTTTACCGCTTCTGGCGATAACTGGTACAACCGGAACCCCACCAAATAATTCACTTAGCTTTTCAATATCAATGGTATAGCCTTTTTTATCAGCCACATCAGTCATGTTGAGAGCCATGACCATTGGTATTTTCAAATCATAAATTTGAGAAAACAGCAGTAAATTTCTTTTAAGATTGGAAGCATCTACCGTGACAACTACGAGATCAGGATAGTTTTCATTGGATTTATCGAGAAGTATTTTACTTACTATTTCCTCATCCCTGGTTCGGGCATAAAGACTGTAGGTTCCGGGAAGATCTAAAACAGTAACTTTTTCTTTTCCTTTATGCTTAAGTTTACCCTTTATCTGATCTACTGTGACACCAGGGTAGTTACCTACTTGCTGGTTGAGACCTGTAAGATTATTGAAAATTGAAGTTTTGCCAGAATTTGGATTTCCTACAAGCGCTATTTTCATGATTGTCTGTTAACCGATCTCTATCAACTCGGCTTCGTTTTTTCTGAGTGAAAGAGTGTAACCATCAAGTTCAACTGCAATAGGATCACCAAATGGAGCTTTGAATACCACTTTAATCTCTTTACCCGGGTAAATCCCCATTTCAACCAGCTTTGCAGAGATTCCATTTTTAGATACTTTCTGTATTGTGACTATTTGATTGAATGGTAGATTATTTAAGTTCAATGGAGTATGGTTAAATAATTTGAATGCAAATAAATCAAAGTTTTAAGTTCCTGTCAATAGCTATTCATAGTGATAATGAATCACTAAACTTTTACAAGTCCTGCCTCCATTGCATACACGATTAGTTCTGCCGGAGACTTTATATTCAGTTTCTTTAAGATATTTTTTCTATGTGAATTTATGGTGTGAACACTTACATGAAGTTCATCCGCGATTTCAGTTGTTTTATATCCTTTCGTAATCAATTTCAAAACCTCAAATTCCCTTGGAGATAACTCTGTCGGTTCACAATTCTTAGATTCTGTATTGCCTCCTGGAGTAATGATAAGGTCTAGTATTCTGTTGCAGAAAAAACGATTATTCGAATGAACAGAATGTATGGCATTGATTATTTCGGGTCTGCTGCAACTTTTAGTTACAATTCCTTTTATCCCCATATCAAGAAGATTTTGGATATGCAGTTTGTCCTGGTCGTTTGTGATTATCAATACCTGGGTGAGGTGATCACCGGTGATTTTTTTCAATATAGAAAGAAGAATAGGATCCTGACTCTGGTAATCCAGAATCAAAACATCAGGCCTTTTTTCAATGATACTATTAAGCAACCCATCAGGACCTTCATTTACGCCTATTAGTTCGAAATCCCGGTTCGAATCCAACATGCGTATGATGCCTTCCCTTGTTAAATACTGAAAATCCGATAGTAATACTTTTATAGCCATTTTATTTAGAATCATTCTAAACAATGCAAACCTACTTCTTAATACCGAATTATTCAATGTAAGGTTCGACTAATCCCTTAATTTTTATGATTTATATAAGTATAACACCAAAAACACCACCTAAAGACAATGTTTAGACTAGATTTGAGGAAAAAATAAAAAATTGTTAGACATATGGAATTTCGTATAGAGCATGATACCATGGGGGAAGTAAAAGTCCCTGCTGAGAAATATTGGGGAGCGCAAACCGAGCGATCCAGAAATAATTTCAAGATTGGTGGAGAACATATGAAAATGCCACTGGAAATTATTCATGCATTCGCGATTTTAAAAAAATCTGCAGCTCAGGCTAATCAGGAACTTGGGGTTCTACCCGAAGAAAAAATGAATCTAATTGTCAAAGTTTGTGATGAAATTCTGGACAATAAGCTAAATGATGAGTTTCCATTGGTTGTTTGGCAAACGGGTTCTGGAACTCAGTCAAATATGAATTGCAATGAAGTAATTGCCAATCGTGCTCATGTTATCAATGGAGGAAAACTTTCTGATGAAAAGAAAGCAATTCATCCAAATGACGATGTCAACAAGAGTCAATCTTCCAATGACACGTTTCCAACTGCAATGCACATTGCTTCCTATAAGATGCTGATTGAACTCACCATTCCAAAAGTTGAAAAGCTCAGGGATACTTTAAAGCAAAAGTCAGAAGCTTTCATGGATGTAGTGAAGATTGGTAGAACTCACTTTATGGACGCCACCCCATTGAGTTTGGGTCAGGAGTTTTCAGGATATGTTTCTCAGCTTAACCATGGACTCAAGGCACTCAAAAATACACTGGAACATTTAAGTGAACTTGCACTTGGCGGTACAGCTGTTGGAACTGGTTTGAATACACCGGAAGGATATGCCGATCTGGTTGCGAAAAAGATTGCCGAAAATGCTGGACTTCCTTTTGTTTCTGCAGAAAACAAATTCGAAGCATTGGCAGCGCATGATGCCATTGTTGAGACACATGGTGCACTTAAGCAATTGGCGGTAAGCATCATGAAAATAGGAAATGATATCCGAATGCTCTGCTCAGGTCCGAGAAGTGGGATAGGCGAAATTTTGATTCCTGAAAATGAACCAGGATCCTCAATCATGCCAGGGAAAGTGAACCCAACCCAATGTGAAGCATTGACAATGGTATGTGCACAGGTAATCGGAAATGATGTAGCGGTAGCTGCCGGAGGAATGACCGGACATTTTGAACTAAATGTGTTTAAACCGATGATGGTTTACAATTTACTGACATCTGCAAGATTGATTGGTGACGCGTGTGAATCATTTAATGATAACTGTGCAATTGGTATCGAACCAAATTATCCGGTCATCAAGGAAAAACTTGAAAATTCATTGATGTTGGTGACAGCCTTAAATACTCACATAGGATATGAAAATGCCGCTAAAATTGCAAAAAAAGCACATAAGGAGGGCACTACTTTGCGAGCTGCTGCGATTGATTTAGGTCTTTTGACGTCTGAGCAATTTGACGAGTGGGTGA
>CAYTFO010000235.1:0-5384 GCA_964437135.1 uncultured Roseivirgaceae bacterium
TGAAGTACAACCTCCCGCATACCTGGTTCCAAAACCAACCAAAAAGCCTCCTCCAATTAAAAGAATAATTCCCTTAAATGTGGTTAAAAATTGCCAACTGAATAAACTAAGAGGAACGATCGATTGGCCAGGGTTTTCTATTCCCATTGATGCTAGTTCCCTGATTGTTTCTTCCGATAACTGAACTTCGTTGACTGGTGATAAATAAACATGGGAGATAAATCCACCTATTATCAAACCGAAGGCAAATAACAGATTCCACCTTTGTGTTTTCCAGTTAAAATCGAAAAACTCACATTTCTTACCAGCTCCCATAATTGAACACATTGTTCTCAGGTTTGCTGAAATCCCAAAGTTATTTCCCAGAAAGAGAAGTGAAAACATTGTTAAAGCTATAATTGGACCAGCTACATACCATGGCCAGGGTTGACTAATGAAATCAACAAATTCCTTCATAAATTCAATTCTTCATAATTTACCAATATCAAAAATATGACAATAGTCAGTTAGAATTTGTAACAAAAGTTACATCGTAAAAAATAAATTGGTATATAACTAAAAAAGCCGGCTAAGCCGGCTTTTTAGATTGAAAGTTTAATTCTTTTATTTCAGAGTACTTGGACAAACATACTCTGTTCTTGGAATTGCAGTATCACAGATAGATTTGAAACCTCCTGCGATATCTACAATATTGTGAAACCCTCTTCCTTTCAAGATCGATGCAGCTATCATTGATCTGTATCCACCTGCACAGTGAATGTGATATGTATTTTCTTTTTGTATTTCGCTCATATGATCATTTATATAATCCAGGGGAGCTGAGATTGCATTTTCTATATGTTCTGCATCAAATTCAGATGGTTTTCTTACGTCCAGTACATTGATCTGAGACTCTTCATATCTTTTTGCAAATTCTTTAGCACTGATTGATTCTACGCTATCAATTTCCTTACCACTGCTAACCCATGCTTCAATTCCACCTTCCAGGTAACCTAAAGTGTTATCATAACCTACTCTGGACAAACGAGTAACTACCTCTTCTTCTCTTCCGGGATCAGAAAGAAAAATAATGGGTTGATCTAACTCCGGAATAAGCGCTCCTACCCAGGGTGCAAAACTTCCGTCTATTCCAATAAAAATAGAATTTGGAATATGGGCTTTAGCAAAATCCTGAGGTTTTCTGGTATCGAGAACAAGTGCCCCATCATGATTGGCCATTGCTTCAAAGGTTTCTACATCCAAGGATACTTTTCCTTTTTCCAGCACTTTGTCTAAACCTATTGCTCCACTCTTGTTCATAGCTACATTTTTAGCAAAATATTGGGGCGGAGGCAGTAATCCATTTGTGACTTCAGAAATAAATTCTTCTTTGGTCATATCAGCTCTTAATGCATAGTTGTTTTTTTTCTGATTACCCAACAGGTCCGTTGTTTCTTTACTCATGTTCTTACCACAGGCTGAACCTGCTCCATGAGCGGGATACACTACTACATCATCAGGAAGGGTCATGATTTTGTTTCTCAAACTATCAAACAACATACTTGCGAGATCATCCTGCGTTAATGTCCCTTTTTGTGCTAAGTCTGGTCTTCCCACATCCCCTATAAAAAGAGTGTCTCCACTAAAAATCGCATGTTCCTTTCCATTTTCGTCGATTAACAAATAAGTCGCACTCTCAAGAGTATGACCTGGTGTATGGAGAACTTTAATTTTTAAATTCCCAAGTTCAAATACTTCACCATCCTTTGCTTCAACTATGTCATATTCAGTTTTTGCACCTGGTCCATAAATAATCTTGGCACCTGTTTTCATAGCCAGATCAACATGCCCACTGACAAAGTCCGCATGAAAATGTGTTTCAAAAATATATTTTATGTTCGAACCTTCTTTCTTTGCTTTTTCAATGTAAGGTCTGCTTTCTCTAAGTGGATCTACTATTGCAACTTCACCTTCGCTTTCAATATAGTAAGCACCTTGAGCGAGACAACCTGTATAAATCTGTTCTATATTCATTTTTCTCTTAAATTAAACTTTAGTAATGCAAAATTATCTAATATAAATCTAGAGTGAGTAACCTTGGTTACAAACAAAACCTAATCGGGGTTATTATAGTGTTTTTGTATTTTTCTTTTAAAAACAAAATAATTTATAATACCTGTAATCAAAGCTATTAAACTAGCTGCTATCAAAATCCACCCTGTAAACCTTATTTCTTCCAGAACTTTTACATTCATAACTGCCAATCCGGATACAACTAAATATAAACTTGTTCTTATAAATGAAAGTAAGGTTCTGCTATTTGCCAGCTTAGTCCTGTCAAGTGCCAATACGTCCCTAAGAATTATATCATTTTTTGTCATCTCTATATCAATTTATTATCTCAATAAAACTGAATATTATTTGTTATACTGTAATGCAATTTCTTCGTACCTGGTTCCACTTTTAGATGTAAGATTTTCCAGTGCAGTTTGTATATTGAGATAAATATTCTCTTTACCAATTTGATTAATAATACCAGTCTTAAAAAGAATATCTCTTACAGGGCCAATTACATCTGTAATCACCAATCCAATATTCTTTTCCTTAAGCAACTGAAGAAGTTCAAGCAATCCATCAGAGGCAGTTGCGTCAAGATGACTTACCGGAGAAAAATCAATGATAACTTTTTCAATACCAGGGTTTTCAATAATCCTGGTTTCAACAAATTCCTTAAAAAATTGAATATTGATAAATGTTAGAGGAGCATCTAACCTAGCAATTAAAAAGTTTTCCCAAACTTCTAAATCTTTAAATCGCTTCACATTTCTAAACTCCTGATGACCTTTAACTTTTCCCAATTCTGCTACATGTGGATAGGCTGCTTTGTAAAGCAAAATTAAAATAGAGACTACTACCCCAGTAACAATCCCTGGAACCATGCTAAAATTTAGCGTAACCAAAAATGTAGCGAGTAACAGGGAAAACTCAATTTTACTGGTTTTCCAAAGTCTTACTGCGTACTTAAAATCTATTAAACCAGCAACTGCAACCATTATCACCGATGCCAATATTGCATTTGGAAGATAGTAAAATAATGGAGTGAGAAAAATCAATGTCAATGCTATCAATCCTGCACTTATAACAGAAGATAATGGCGTATTTGCTCCTGATTGATAGTTTACCGCAGATCTTGAAAACCCTCCTGTCACAGGATATGATTGAAAAAGTGAACCAATTAAATTAGCCGCACCCAATCCGATTAATTCCTGATTGGGAACCACTTTGTAATCACGTTTTTTTGCTTCTATCGCTTTTGCAACAGAAAATGCTTCCATAAAAGCCACTACGGAAATGGTTAGTGCTAGTGGAATTAACTTTCCAAATTGCCCAAGACTCAAATCAGGCATTTTGAAGGCAGGGAGCCCTTCAGGAATTTCCTTCACTATACTAACACCGCTTTGATCTAACTGTAAAAAGTAAACCAAAGTTGTACCGAAAACCACTGCTATGAGTGCACCCGGAATATTTTTATGGATTTTTTTAACTCCTCTTATTATAATGATCCCCACTATCCCGATTATCAAAGTAACAACGTGAGTTTCATCTATCTTTTGAATTGAATTCCATAATATCTCATATACCCGATTACTTTTTTCTATTTCAGTACCAATTAGGTATTTTAATTGATTTAATCCGATAATTAATGCAGCTGCTGACGTAAAACCGCTTATTACAGGCTTTGCAAGCAGATTTGTGATAAATCCTAATCTAAAAACTCCCAATAGAAGTTGAAACGCGCCCATAAAGAATGCCAGCAGAATCGCAAATCCAATGTAGGCATCTGTACCTTCTGTTGCCAGCACTGAAACTCCTGCAGCTACCAATAATGAATCCATGGCAACTGGTGCTACAGATAATTGACGAGATGTACCAAATATTGCATAGATTAGTTGCGGAACAATAGATGCATATAATCCATACACAGGGGGTAATCCGGCTATCAGAGCATATGCCATCCCCTGAGGAATGAGCATAATGCCCACAGTCAGACCTGCAAAAAGGTCTCCATTTAATTGCTCCTTTTTATAATTAGGAAGCCAATCTACTATCGGCATGAATTTGCTTAAATTCATAAGGAAAAGATAAGAAATAATTAGTTACCACAACTTTACCGCAAACCTATTCACTGATATGTTCCATTATTGTAACTTATGTAACAGGAAACCTTCAGTGTGAATAGATTTTTTAGTAATTTTTATTCAATATAACATGAAAAACCTATCAGAAATAAATAATACATTAGATAATCTTAGTTCTGATTTTAAAACAGAATTCGGAAATCTCACAGGAGAACAATTGCTTCTAAAAACTGATAATAACTCCTGGAGCATTTATCAGATTATAGATCATATCATTATTATCAATTCATCATATTTTGAAATATTTGATCAGCTTCAAAATAATACTTACAAACCTCCTTTTCTTTCAAAAATAGGGTTCCTTGGACGTCTCTTTGGAAAGTTGATCCTTAATAGCGTAAAACCGGAAGAGAAAAAGAAAACCAAAACATTTCCAATTTGGGAACCCAAAGTGAGCTCAACGGAAGAAAACATTATCAATCGATTACTACAACACCATGAAGATTTAAAGATAAGACTAAAACAAATTGAAGAACACATAGAATATGGTCAAATTATACACTCACCGGCCAACAAAAATATCTTCTACCCTTTGCCTATTCTCACTGAAATACTCATTAATCACGAGAAGAGACATTTTCTACAGGCTAAGAGTGTTCTCGAGAAAATAAGATAACTGCACATGAATGCTTAAAAAAATTAATACTCCACAATACATTATTTTTTATTAATTTGAGATAATCTGAATCTTATGCGGATAATTCTACTTAATATTTTGATAGTCTTAAGCTTATCTCTTCAAGCTCAATTGAAGGCATTGGTCGGAGGAACATTAATTGATGGTTTTGGCTCAAATCCCATCCAAAATAGCGTGATCTTAATCGATGGTGAAAAAATTATCGCTGTCGGCAATATTGATAACATTAGTATTCCTGAAAATGCGGAAGTTATATCAACAGAAGGAATGTCTGTTCTTCCGGGTTTATGGGATATGCATGTACACTTAATGATCAATGGTCATGCAGATTATGCATATTGGGATAAGGTTTACCCACTTCTACTTGAGAATATTATAATGCCTGCTTCTGCACATCAACTACTAATGGCTGGAGTCACCAGTGCCAGGGATTTAGGTGGACCTCTTAAGGAAAGTTTATCGGTAAGAGATAGAATCAACAGTGGAGAAATTCCCGGACCTACGATGTACATGTCCGGGCCTTTTATACAAAAACAACCCTACCCGGGTACAGAAGCATTTAGATGGGG
>CAYTFO010000236.1:0-5317 GCA_964437135.1 uncultured Roseivirgaceae bacterium
TAACTCCACTTCTAGGGTGCGCAATCCAGTTCATACTGCTATCTGTCATAACCGCAAGCTCTTTAAAGCGATCAAACAGCATATCCAAATACAAATCATCTCTCATGGAAGACTCGTTGCGTATGTTTTTAAACGGATCAATTAGGATACCGTCAAACTGCCATCTTTTGAAAAGATTTAGTATGCTTTCATACACAAAGTCAGCCGTTTTTTCTTTTGGGTTCATGAAAGTAAAATGATCATCAATCCATTTTGTAGCAGCAATTACTTCATCCCAGCTCATTCTATCGCAGTTGTATTTTTGCTGAATGTGCTTGTAGGGTGTTTTTCCGGTCAGCATCCACATAATCAAATGATGCATGTCATTCATGTTAATCTTTACATCATTGTCAATTCGTTCTGAGCTGATCATTTCAGGCGACCAAACCACCCACTTCCATCCTTTGCGCATACTTTTTAAAACCATCATAAAAAGCGTAAACTGCGTCTTTCCGGAATTTGGGAAGCCCGTCCAACAATTCTGAAAGCCTCGTTTCCAACTCATCACATCTAGCAGCTCTAAAACATGACAGCTTTCACCAACCGCAGCTCCGTTTACGTATTCTCTGCGCAAAGAATCTATGTCAGTTTTGATAAAGTCTCGGTTGTCATCAAAACCAGTTGAGTATTTTTCCGCTAATTCATCTAATCTATCCAATGACATGCTTTATAATGTTCATTCTTTTAGCAAAGTAATTTTCAAGCTTAGTAATGTGATCCAGTTCTTCTTTGGAACAATAAGGCTCAGAATACTTGACCAAGACATTTAAGTATTTCATAAAATCTCTTTGTTTGAAAAGCTCCAAAGCATGATTAAAATGAGTGTTTTGCTTTCCTAATAGTTCATAGGTTGAAAAAAGCTTTTCTTGAAAGCAATCCTGCACCAGCCTTAATGCGCACTGCGTTAAATTAGTCAACATGGGTAGGCTAGTGATATACAAATACCGATCTAAAAAAAGCATATCCTTAGACTTTCGAACTACATCACGGTAACTTCCCTGGTATTCCTGTATAATCTTCCAGTAATAAGCATTGATTGGATCGGTAAAATCTTCGCTTCGCAGAAACTTAACCTTTTCATACATTTCTGATGAATAGATTGTGCTTAATATTCTAGTTTCCATGTTCATCTTTGAAATAATTTTTTGCGCATTTCATCTGTTATAACTGCTTTGCTTTCGCTGATCTTTTTTGCCAGTGCGTTAAATTTTGAATTGAGCAAGGCCATATCCATATTGTCTAACATCCACTGATCACTTGCGTTAAATAAAGCCTCAATTACTTTTGGTATCTGAGAGTCTTTAAATTCCTTGCCGGCGCTTAGTGATTGAAAAACAAACTTGTCGTAAATCAACTTAGCATGTTTTGCACTTTTAGCATCCCAATAGTACTCGTTGCCAAAAAGTTTTTTGTAATTTTCGCAAAACGCATGCCGTATTGCAGTAGTTGCATTCGGATAAACATTTGGAGATAAATCGTCAGATTTATACCCGTTAGGGTTAATATCTTTCTTTTGTATATCTTTCTTTATTAGATCGCCTTTTCGGCCATCGGTACCGTTGTCCTTTTCGGCCATCGGTAAAGGGGTTTCCCGATTGCCTTTTTGGCTATCGGTGTTCACCGGATTTTGATACAGAACATACGACTTAGAAGCAAATTTTCCGTTGTCTTTTTGTTGCTCAGATGAAACCAGATAGCCTGCTTCTTCCAGTTCCTCAAATGCATTAGAAATAGACTTGTACCCATCCTTAAAATGACCACTTATCTCTTTCTTGTATATTGTCCAATTGTCCGGCAAGCTTGTCAAATAACAATACACTCCTTTGGCTTTTGCGCTAATATTAGGATTGCGCAAAAACTCATTTGGCACAACTGTAAAGTTTTGATTAGTTTTGCTCTTGTTTATTGTTATCATATTCAGATAATTTATTTTGTAAAGTTTTATTTTGATCAGTAAGGGATTGAACGATAGTTTTAAGACGTTCAATCTCTTTTACTTTAGACTCAATCAGTCTATTGTTTTGTTCAATGATATATCTAATATTTTCACCCATTTTGATACCTACTTTGTTCCATTTCGTACTTCTTCACGCTGATTAGTGTTCGTAAGGAATCAATTCTGTTTCCTAATTCCTTTTGAAGTGTGTCAGACATAGTGTAAATGCTAATCTGATAGGCGCAGTCCGCTTTCATTTTGTCTCGTATTTCATTTGGACTGTATTTAATATCGCCTTTCTTTAGCCTTGATAAAGCTTCACCCATTGACTTAAGCATAATGTATTCAGCGTTTGATTTTGCGCTTGCAATAGTACCGCCCAATGAACTAGCTATGCTTAAATGATGCGCCATTTCTTCAATGTTTTCCGCATCATACTGAACATTAATTTCATTTGAAATAAAGGTCAGTCTTTCAATCAATGAGTTTATTTCACTCGACATGCAACTACCTTTTCGCCTTCCGTCCAAGTTCTTATTTTTCGATCCAGGTTGCCTGTCTTTTTTCGCCAGTAATCAAAAGACCTTATAATAGTGTTTCTGCTTTTAATTCCTGTAAACTCAACTACCATGTCAACCTCCAAGTGCTGCCATTGATACTTTCTTTTACGTCCTCGTGTTTCTTTTACCATAGTTTTTAAATAATTAAGGGGTTATAACTGAATATAACCCCTAAGGAAAACAAAATAAATAACAAATAAAAATTACGCAGAATTATTTTAACGAAACCCTTAACATTCCAACTTTAGAGCCTGTTTTTTTGACTTTTGGAACTCCGGTAATTTGTTCGTTTCCGTCTGCAACTAACTTCAGTATGCTTTCACGGTCTTTAAGTTTTCGCTGCAAATCTTTATAAACTTGATCATCCTCAAACGCATAATTAATATTAGCACGTTGAGTCAATGTCATCTCAACATGACCTTCTCTGAATGATGTTTCATTTCTATCAGAAACTTCATAATAAGCCATATCTTTCAAGCCTTTTTCCAACTTATCAATGTACTCTTTTATTTGCCTAATTCTGGCGTACATCTCTAAATCAAAATCACCGGTTTCATTTAGATCTACTATAAGACTCTCTGCAAGTGCATGAATTTCTTTTTTAGGCAGGTCAATGACTTTCATCAACCCACCAAGTTTTTGTAATTGGTCGCTCATATCTTAAAAAGGTAAATCATCATTGTCATCCACTACTGCGTCTGTCATCCAATCTGTATTCGGATTGGTTACAGTTGTAGCAGCAGGATTGTTTTGCGGTACCACAGCTTGCGCAACTGATTGCTGAACAGGTGCCTGCGCTGGTGGTTGCTGATATTGCTGTGACTGCGTTTCCGGCTGTGATAAATTCACAGGATCAGTTGTGATTCTATGAAATATTTCTTTTGCGTCATTAACAATTTCAGCGGACTTTTTGCCTGTGTTGTTTTTATTATACAAGATAGAATAAGACAAAGCAATACTGAACATTTTAATTTTCTGCTTGTCATTGTAAGACATCATTACTCGATAAAAATACTCAGCAAGCTTAAATGTAGATTCTTTGTCAAGGTTTCGTTGTCCTCCAAAATCGCAAGCATATTTGTAACAAACAGACCGATCAAAGAAAGGGTCTTTTTGCGCTGATACTCCGGAATATTGATTTCCGGCAGGTTGGTTGTTTTGTGGTCGCTGTAATTTACTTACATAACCATGCTGATTATATTCAGCAATTACATCATCACCAATATTATACCTGCTTTGAGGCGATTTACTATTGATGGTACCAGACTTACCATTGCTTAAGGTTACTTGAAACTTATAGTAAGTCGTGTTGTACTGTGGGTTAGTCCATGTTTCATGGTTACCCATTTGGTCGATTTTTGGGGCAATAGCCGTAATTTTACTTATTTCCATTTATATTAAATTTTATTGATGTAAATATAGCACAATAAATTATAATTACTTAATATTGCATCAAATAAAACAATAAAATTATGCAAAAAGTAGCTAAAGAACACGGAACATGCTTCATAGACTCAGCAGATTTTGTAATTAACAACCCTCATATTAATTGTAAATATTGTGAGGCTGTAGTAATTAACAGCATTGACAATAAACCTATGAGACACGCTTTTGTAGAGCTTGAAGACGGTATTATATATGATGCAGCAGCAAAAGTAACCTTACCCAAAGAAAAGTATTACAACCTGGGTCAGCTTAAGCACGTTTATAAAGCAAACCGAGACAGGCTTATTGATTTAGTATATCATAACGGTCATTATGGATCTTTTTTTATTCAGGACTTATGCAGCAGATAATATACAAAGTATTAAATCCGTGTCAGATTACCTTAGCCAATAGAAAGCTTAAGTTGATTACCGGATATAAAATAACTGTAAACAAAAACACTTTAATGACCAGAATTAGTGATTTTTACAGAGACAATCCATATAGGTTCTTAGACCTTCCGGAAAACTTTAAGATAAATCAAAACGAGCTTCTTAATTTAGCAAAAAACACAAACTTACGTTTTATTGAAGCAGAGCAAAACACTTAAATTAGCAAAGGCAAAAGCGGATAAATACTTTTCTTTGTTTATTCGCATACGTTACGCAAATGCGCATGGCATGGTAAAATGTTGTACCTGCGGAAAATTTATGCATTACAAGCAATGTGATGCCGGGCATTTCATTGCAAGAAACCACGAGTCAACCAGATATGATGAAAAAAATGCGCACGCGCAATGCGCAACCTGTAACAGATTTCAGTCCGGACATCAGTTTAAGCACGCTAAATTTGTAGATAAAACTTACGGTGTAGGTACCAGTGATCTTGTTTTGCAAAAGTCAAAAATGCTCTGTAAGCGCAAAAAGTTTGATTATGAACATCTTGCGCAAGAATTTAAGTTAAAGTACGAGCAGATAAAAAAAGAAAAATGTATTACTTAGAATACTTTTTGCCGGATTTTTTTGATCCAGTTTTTTTACCGCCTTTTGGTTTTATTTTCTTAGCCATACTGTAAATACAATAAATTATACACCTCCACCATCTACAATAGTCCAGTTATTCGGTGCGTTAGTTAAAATATCCCTTCCTGCTTGCCCTGTCGGTATGTCGTATTGTACGTTTTGAGCCCCAAAAACAACATTAGGATTAACGCTTTGCGCTGACCAACCTGCGTAAATAGATGAAAGATTAAAGGTTGAAATACCTGTATTTTGTAAAAAACCACTAAAATCAGTTACGGAAGATACATCCCATGAACCTAAGTTTACATCAAGTGCAAAAGCATCACGAAAAGTGT
>CAYTFO010000237.1:0-4293 GCA_964437135.1 uncultured Roseivirgaceae bacterium
ATCGGGCAATCAATAATTTGAAAGTAGCTTTGACTAATTAGCACAACAGGTTAAAAATAAGAAAATAATTGATTCATGAGATCTAAAAAACTGAAGTTCCACAATGCTTCCGGAATTGAACTTTCTGCACAAATTGACTTCCCGGTAGTTGGTAAACCTAAAGCATTTGTACTATTTGCTCATTGTTTTACCTGTTCGAAAACCCTGAAAGCCGTTGATAATATCAGCATTGCTTTGACTCAGGAAAACCTCGCAGTTTTCAGATTCGACTTTACCGGGCTTGGTCAAAGTAAAGGAGATTTTGCAGATACAAATTTTTCATCAAATCTTGATGACCTTGAGAAAGCATATGATTTTCTGGAAAACGAATACGAAGCACCTCAGATCTTACTTGGGCATTCACTTGGGGGAGCTGCGGTGATTCATGTAGCTTCAAGACTGAAAGCAGTAAAAGCGCTTGCAACTGTGGGAGCTCCGTCAAATCCTGTTCATGTCAGGCATTTAATAAGTGAAAGTGAGGAGGAAATCAAAAAGTCAGGAGAAGCTGAAGTAAACATTGGAGGTCGACCTTTTAAAATCAAATCCCAGTTTTTGGAGGATTTGGAAAAAAACGACAATAATGAAGTAATTGCCAATCTGGATAAATCACTCTTAATCATGCACTCTCCGCAGGACAATATTGTCGGAATAGATAATGCGGCTGAGATTTATTCTCATGCTATGCATCCCAAAAGCTTTATTACACTGGACGGCGCTGATCATTTGTTATCTAAATCCAAAGACTCACAATATGTGGGTTTAATGCTGGCGGCCTGGGCTGTAAGATATATAGATATAGATGACAACGAAGAAGTTGCTCCTGAAGGAGAAGTATGGGTACGGGTTGGAAGTGAAGGTTATCTATCAGAAATCACTGCAGGGACCCATCATATGGTTGCCGATGAACCGGAAAGTGTAGGAGGGGAGGATAGGGGTCCATCACCGTATGGATATCTATTGTCGGCTTTGGGAACATGCACTGCCATGACATTGAGGATGTATGCCGATTATAAAAAAATAAATCTCGAGGAAGTCAGGGTTAAACTTACCCACGATAAAATTCATAAAAGTGACGGAGAAAATAGTGAGAGCTCTAAAGGTAAAATAGATCAGATCGTAAGACGAATCAGTCTTTCTGGTGATTTAACCCAGGAACAAAGAAAAAGACTTATAGAAATTGCAGATAGATGCCCGGTCCATAAAACTATTGAGGGCAAACCTGAAATTATCACTGAAGAAGTGTAATTTTTTTAGATTTACAGCTCAATTGATTTACCTTCTGAATGAAAAAAGTAGTATTTCTTCTACTGGGTGTTATTTCTTTTTCAGCGATTTACGCTCAAAATCCATTTAGATCTATCGTTTATCGTGTTGGAGAAAAGGAAGTAAGAAAAGTTTTTCAACCGGATTCAGTAGTTGCTCCGCTTACATTCGAGTACGAAAGTGCAAATGAAGTTATGGACATTGCACTTGAACTACAGGGAAAATACTTCGATTGGAAAGTTGAATTGTTGCCCTCAGGAGATTTTAATGTCATAGACTCACTTCTTGAGTTTTCAAGGGGGATGAGAGATTTAAAAATCAGATTCAAAAACCTCAATGAGACAAACTTTCTTAAGCTCAGGTTTTTGCTATCAAGCGACACTACAAAGTATTATTTCAGTTTGCCTTTTAGACAATATACCAGAACTGAAATTGACATTAGACCTCCCTCAAATGAACTGTTTGTAGGGGAAGAAAAAGTATTTGAAGTTTTTACCAATAATCCTGATAATCTTGTAGTCGATAACTTAATGACCTCAGGAAACAATATTGACTATCGTTTTACTAAAAGAGGAGATCTGATTAGACTTCATCTGATTCCAAATCGTCTGGGGAATCAGACACTTACTGCGAATCTTAATCTCAAACAGCCAACAATGATAAATGGAGTGCTAACTGATTCACTTCCTCCTATTTCGTTTGATTTCATTGTAAAAGAAGGGCGTTTGATCTTTTTAGAACTAAACAAAAGGGAATTGACTCCGGAAGACGATTCCAGAATCCCGATGGAGATTGAAATCCAATCCAATCCTAACCTAAAATTAAATACCACTTACCGGTTAGTCGATTCTGAAAGAGCGGGAGGAGCTTTAATTGCTGAGCTTTTTACAAAAAACAGACTAAACACTGGTAATGTATTATGTGATATTCGGATTTATGGTTACCACAGGACTGATGAGGGCTATCTGTATATTAAAGAAGGAAATAATCCGGTTTTTGTAACCAATATTGATATAACGCCTAAAACTGATATTGAAGAAATACTCGTACAGAGAAATGGTAAAGATTGGGTAAGTGATAATACTATATATCCAGGTGAAACTGTATTGGTAATGTTGAAAGGAAAAGGTTTCCACAAATCAAATTTCAATTTCGTGGGTGCAGATGTAATTGAAGAGGATACATTAATCTCCAACGAGAATATTTATGAGTTAAAACTAACAGTACCAAACTCTATAAATGTTGCTAAAGTGGATATTTATGACCGTGATGAACCAACAGGAAAATTTCTGAACGTAAAAGAGCTTAGTAAACCTCGTGAATTTGACTTTATAGAAATTGAACTACCTACAATAAGTTATAATTTCAATGATCAGGTGAAGCCTATATTTTATGAGTCATCTATATCAAGTATTGGTATCAAATTCAATGAGAACCTCATTGATTTAGAAGAGCTTCATGGGAAACAGTATATTACCATAGATGTCAAGTTAAGGAAGAAAGATGGTTCATTAATAGAGCTATATAAATTTGAAGATATAGTAGTTTGTCCCGGGCCCAGTTCTCCGAGACATGATTTTTACAGTCAGGCAGATTGTAACCACCCTGATATAAACCTTAACAATTATCTGGGCACAAAAACAGATAATCTGGAGGCCTGGTCCCAAATTGAAATTGAAATTGCACATCAGGGGAACAGGTATCCCGGACAGGCTGTTCAAAAGAAGAAAATAAGAATCTACAACAAGCGAAAAACCAGTTTTGATCTGGATGTATCTTTCCCTGCAGGTTTGCTTACTTTCGAATCCGGTCAGGATCAGGTAGCCAATCTTAGTGGAGTAAGTTTTGCCTTATTGGCACAATTTAGCTTCTATAAGCCGGAGGGAATTGGGAAATTACAACCCTTTAAATTTGGTATTGGATTTATAGCAATTGATGCATTCAATTTTGCTTCTGATCAGCAGGATGTTGGTTTGGTTGCTTTAGGGTCTATTTATCCTGTTTCCTCAGAAAGAAAACTTACGTTTCCATTGTATGCTGGATTTGGTTGGAAATTACAGGACCAAAAGATATTTTGGCTCCTCGGCCCTGGAATTCAGGTTAGGTTTTAGTGGAATACAACCTTTCTATTCAACTCAAACTCAAGGCATCATAAAGAAAAAGTAAGCAGCAACCTTTGTTTTCGATTCTACAGAACTTCCTTCAACTTTCACAATAGCCTGTCCATTAAGATTGATTAATTCATCATTTTCAATCCATCCTAATTCTTCTCCCTGAATATTGATTATTCTGTTATTACTGATTTGTGCGATTTTTTGATTTTGATGGTTGTATAGGTCATCACCTCTAAATTCAGCTAGTGTTTGGCCATCTTGATTCAGAACTTTATCATTTTTAAGAAATAGTATTTCCTGGTTACTATTATTAATTAATACCGCGTCGAATGTAACGTTTACTTTTTCCATGCATCTATAATTTAAAAGTGTTAATAATACCAAAATGAAATTAATCTTCATTTTTTGATTGGTTAGTAACACACCCTTAGTAAAAATTACAGATAATTGAAATTTTTTATTGACTGCTATCTTTCGATGAAGAAGTTTCTTCAATATTCTCTACAGCAGGAACACTCGCGGTACTTTGATTTTGTGTTTCATTGAAAAAACTCTTTTGCCAGATAAGAATTATTGTAATCCCAACAAATATGGATGCATCAGCTATATTGAAGACCGGCCATAATGCCATGTAATCTCCACCCATAAAAGGGATCCATTCCGGAAGTCTTCCTTCCCAGATGTCTATGTAAAACATGTCAATAACCTGTCCATAGAACCACGGAGTAGGGGCATTATAGGGAGCATTATCTAACAGCACTCCATAAAAAATACTATCCACCAGGTTTCCGATCGCACCTCCCAGTATCAAACCTATACAAACTAATAATCCTTTATTAGCACCTTTTTGATAGGTGTGAAATAGATACCAGCCTAT
>CAYTFO010000237.1:4303-5284 GCA_964437135.1 uncultured Roseivirgaceae bacterium
GATAAACATAGCTGCCAGCCTGAATATGGTCAAAATAACTTTGGCATTTTCAATGGGCAATTCCATTCCAAAAGCCATCCCGGGATTGGTCAGATAATGAAGTTTAAACCAATCTCCAAATATTTTAATTTGACCACGAGTACCCATATCCATGTTGAAATGAACGACAAGTTTTACTACATGATCAACCAAAATCACCAATATACTAACCAGAAAATAAGGAAGACCTCCCCAGGTTTTTTTATTCATTACCCTTTATTTACTTCAATAACCAATCTAGTCTCAATCCCATCTATGTCCAAAACATCTCCCTGTTTCAAATCCTTTACGTGATTCAGGGATAAAGTTTGCGTTTCCCTTTGAATATATTCTCCAAACTGCTCAATGGATTTTCTCATCATCTCATCAGAAGAATCAAACGTAACATTTATTTTATCCTGAACTTCAAGGTTTTTATCCTTTCTTAAGTTTTGGATTCTGTTTATTAAATCACGCGCCAGTCCTTCCTGTTTTAATTCATCCGTGATTGTGATATCCAAAGCAACAACAAATCCATCCTCACTTGCAACCAGCCATCCAGGAACATCCTGTGTTGAAATCTCAACATCATCCAGAGAAAGCTCAATTTTCTCGTTGTCGAGATCGATAGCATAGCTGCCTTTAGTTTCAAATTCACGAATCTGGTCTTGATCCATTGAATTGATAAGCGGAGTTATCTGCTTCATCTTTGCTCCATAAGTAGAACCTAGTTTTCTAAAATTAGGTTTGATTTTCTTTGAGAAGACTCCAGATGTATCGTCAAGATATTCGACTTCTTTCACGTTTGTTTCCGAAATTATTAACTCTTCGACAAGCTTCAGTCTTTCCTTTTCTCCTTCATAAAGAATCGGAATTAATATCTTCTGTAGCGGTTGTCGAACTTTTATTTTCTCTTTCTTTCTCAATGAATGAACGAGAGAGGAGGCAAGTTGTGCAAGGTGC
>CAYTFO010000238.1:0-5232 GCA_964437135.1 uncultured Roseivirgaceae bacterium
TATGATCTGATTGAGGATAATATTTATTATCAGAGGGCTTTAATACTACCCATAAATCCTTTTCATGACCTTCCGGATAGACTCCCATAGCCAAAATCCTGCAATCAACTGAGTCCGATTCAATTGGGGAAATCACCTTTATGGAATTAACCGGCCCCTCAATTTCTAATTTATCACCTCTAGAGATTTGTTCCATTTGACTACTTACATAGCTTACATCTGCTGTATAGCTACCGAAAATGATCATCAATACTCCTAAAATACCTAAGGGAATACCCACTTTTGGGTTTATAAGTTTATTAGAGTCTTTTTTACCGAGACTACTGAGGACTGCCATTGCTATAAGCACGATCCCCACTACTATGATTAATAATTTTGCTGACATTTCTTTGTCTTTTTTAGTAGGACATAATTACAATTCGCCTCTTCTCGCTTCCAACTCCGCCTTAATTTCTCTGGCTTTTTCTTCAGTTAAAGAATAACTCCACATAACCAAAATAGCCAAACCTGCTGTAAATGCTGGTATTACGATATCTGCGATCCTCAATTGAGTAAGTGTTTCTGTAGTTTGAGTTGCAGCATTCCCATCAAAACCAACCCATTTCAGTACAGCGCCACCTACAATAAGTGCTAAAGCCTGGCCTAATTTCACTGTCCACCAGTAGATTGCTCCAAATGTACCTTCTTTACGTGGCATTCCATTTTCCAGTTCATCCAAATCACAGATATCTGCGGTCATACTCATCATCAATGTAAATAAGCAACCCAGACCAAAAGCCATTAATGGTAGTGGTAAAAACATTAGATAAGGATTCTCAGGATTAAAACCCCACCATTTTAAACCATAACCAACAATTGAAATAGCTGTGGATATTATGAATGATTTCCTTTTCCCCCATTTGTTGGCCATCCATGATACAATCGGAATAACGAAAAATGCAGTAATCATCGCAAGAATAGTTGAAAACCATGCCGGCCATGTTCCTGCCGCTGCATAATCACCATTAAACAAATAGAACAAAATGATGAAAAAACTAAATGATGCTACTATCTGAAACCCATTGAAAACAAGGAATGTAGCACCACAAAGTTTAAGAAATGGTTTATGTCTGAATACCTCAATGATCCCTCTAAATAGTTTTTTGAAAATATTGGCCAATTGTTTGAAAGATATTTCCTGCCTGTTTTCAATTTTACTGGAATCTATCCCTTTACAAAATATGGCTGGTAATACTCCGAATACTATAGCGATAATACCCACAATAAAAGATAATTGTCTGACACCCTGTGCCTGAGTAGCAAATAAATCTTCATCTGCAATAAGTACCCAAAACCAGGGTACAACCATCCATGCAACCTGACCGACGATATTGGCAAGTCCCATTAACCTTGTACGTTCATTGTAATCAGAGGTCATTTCATATCCGAGTCCGATAAGGGGTGTTGAAAAACAGGTATTAGCAAGAATAAATACCGATGAAACTATAAGAAAATACCAAAAATTATAATCCTGAGAGTTATTTTCATCCATCTGCCAAAGTAGAATAAACAAAAGACCTGTAAGGATCGCGCCAATAAAAATATATGGTCTTCTCCTTCCCCAACGAGTATTGGTATTATCTGAGATGTAGCCCATAATAGGGTCAGATATTGCATCGACTATACGAGGCAAACCTCCCAGTAACCCGGCTAAAAAGGGGTCCATACCGAATGCTGTTAAAAGGAAAAACATAAATATAGAAAGTGCACCGGGCATTAAATTATTTACCAGGTGACCTGACCCAAAAGCCGCTTTTTGTATGATAGGAACTCTGTCCTTTGCTGCTGTTACTTGATCTGACATAGGGTTATATGTTTATTATTATCGTTTGAACTGCCTGCTTACTAATGGATAAAGTCTTCGTCTTACCACCTATTGATAATCGAAAAGTCTGAGGTATTTCTGATTCATTTAGAATGACTACTGCAATAGACCCATCCGGATTCTGAGCAGCAGTTACCATCAATCCCTTGTTATCTGTTTCAACACCAATTACTTTAGCTTTTGGTCGAATGTATTTACTAAAGTGACTCAATGTGTAGTAAAGAGGTGTGAAATAAACCTCGTCATTATCAGGATCTACAATGACAGGAGCAACACACCAGTTTTTGAACCAGTTGGGTCCTCCCTGTCTATCCAAAACCATATTCCAATCTACCCATCCGTCAACCCAGTTATTCATGCAACCAATTATGTCACGGGCATATCTGTAAACCGGAACATATTTTGGATGCAGGGGTTTTTCATCCTCAGGAGCCCAGTCCCATCCCCAGTCAGTTGCCTCTTTGCTCCAGTACCAGTCATCATCCTGCCATTTTGGAACTTCTGCATCTACACAGGCTTCACTTTGGATTAAATGCTTTTCAGGTGCCTTGTTATGAGCATATTGAAGTTCTTTCGGAAAAAAATCAAATGTACTGGCATACCAGTGGATAGCTGTCCCATCAAAATAATTTCTTCCTGACTCATTGTCGTACATTGCATCAACCCATTCATTCAAATGTTCCCTGTTTTGATCATAACCTAGTATTTTCACATTAGACCTGCCAGCTGCTTCCAGTTTCGGTCCCATGTGATTGACAACAAAAGCAGTCATTTCTTCCGGCGTGTAATGCATACTCTCCCAATTATTTCCATTACCTAAAGGCTCATTCTCAACTGTAAGTCCCCATATGTCAATTCCCTGCTCTTCATACGCATCCAGATATTTTGTAAAGAACAATGCCCAGGTATCATAGTATTCCGGTAGAAGTTTACCTCCCACATAGGACTTATTGTCCTTCATCCAGGGTGGCGCAGTCCATGGAGATGAAATAATCTTAAATCCTTCTGAAGAAACAGCCTGTGCTTCCTTAATCATAGGAATAATATCATCCATGTCTTCTTCTATAGAAAAACTATCGAGTTCAGTATCACCTTCAACAGGTGCATACGAATAATTGCTAAGCGAAAAATCACAGGAATTAATATGAGTACGAGTTAATGAGTATTTTGCGCCTTCATCGCCAAAATATGCATCAATTATTTTTTTTCGATTTTCACTACCCAGCTGATTCAACAAATAAGCGGTAGATTCTGTGAAAGATCCACCAAAACCTGTCACTTTTTGAAATCTCTTAGAAGTATCAATTTTTATTTCGGATGTAGCTTGATCAGATGAGAATTCAGTCAGCTTTGTAAGCTTATTGCCACTTTTTGATGTTTCAAATACTTCGACCTGAAGATTATTATCTTCTGATGAACAGGAATTCAGCATAATTGAAATCGGGATTAAAAAAAATAATATTCGTTTCATAATATGTTTTGCTTATTCAGTCAATTCTAAAGTTGTTTTCCTTGGAGGTAACTCAACCTGTTTTAGTAGCTCTTCTTCGTCTCCGTTGTATGTTTTTGTTATTTCGTTACCGTCTCTTTTTAAACCTTTAAAAACCCCCTGATCTACAAGATTCCATATAGCATATTTTGCCTTTCCGTCCACAGTAAATAATCCAAAATGATTCTCTGATCCACCAGGATTACCAGCATCTTTCCAGGGTTCGTCAAATGCTTCAAAATAAAAGCAACTCATTTTCATAGAATCCGTCCATTCCCTAATAAGCTGATTATAAATACCCTCCTTGAATTCGTCTGTAGCTTTTGATCCTTCCTTACCATAGAGTTCATTTGAACTACTGGCCCAACCTGTTTCTCCAATATGAATGGGTTTTCCCGGACTAAACTGGTCAACATAACTTCTTACACTATCGTATTGTGAAACAGAATATTCTAAAGCTCTTTTCATTGCTTTCCTGATTTGATCAGCTTTTGAAAGAGTTTTTTCTTCAGGTAAAGAAGCCCAGAATACTGGATTATAATGAGTATCATGCATTGGATATGTATGCATAGAAATGAAATCAACTGCTTTTATAAGCTTTTCCAAATCTTTGACATGGTACTCTTTACCGCCACCGCCCCAGGAGGCAAAATTATCTGAACTTGTGATCCAGAGTTCTTTAGGAAGCTCCCCCTTTTTCTTTAAGTCCTGAAGATGATTAACCCACTTTAATATTACTCCAGGTTGAACATAATATGCTGAGGCCCATTTTACCATTGCTTCATTACCAACAGCCAAAACTTTCACAATATCAGGGTATTTTTTAACCAACGCTACCGCTCTATCTATTTCTTCAACATTGAGAGGGCTCTCCACATTATGATCGGGCTCAAGATCCGTCCACGCATTCAGGCAATCAATCCAGGCACCCAGCATTACATACATTTCAAATTCGGGATTTTCTGACTTCAATTCCTTAATTGCCTTCAAAACATTTGAAGCATGAGGTAATTGGACATTGTAGGTTCTGAGTACTCTTATGCCCATTGCATGCGTAATCCTCAGGTCTTCTTTTAATTGTTCAACTCTTGGTTGATGCTCTCTTGAGTTCTTTCTGTATCCACCATAAGAAATTGCCTGGTATGATGGATTTCCAAGAATTTCCTTAGCAGTTTTACTATTATTAGCTTGCATTGATTCTGAATTGTTTTTTGATTGATTACATGACCAATAAAGCAAAATAAAAATTACCAGATAAACTTTATTAATATTTGTAATCATAGATCTCATCTTTAATTCAACAATTGATTTTGTGAGATTTTAACTTCTATCCTATCTATTTTTCCATTTCTGAGGAATAGCTCACTGCTATCTTCCTTACTTAATCTAAGATCATTTGTCTCTATTGAATTAGAGTCATTAAATACAATTCTGACCTGGTTTTTTTGATCGATGCTATAAACCACAGGAACTTTACAAACCGTAAAAACAAGTGAATTCCTGTCTATTTCCAGAGATCTTGGACGATTATTAGTGTCAAAATATCTAAAAACCTGTGCCTCTGTTAAAAATTCTTGTTTTTTCAACATAAATGGGGAAAACGTAAGTTGACCGTTTTTTACCTTTATACCCAGCTCGCCTATTCTACTTAACACATCTTCCTTAACCTGTCCGGTCATACCAGGTTGCTGGACACCCTTACCTGCCGGAGTATGGCTGTAGGGATCAGAAGGAAATGCGCCATATTCGACTGGTGATTTATGTGCACCTATACCAGCGGTGATTTCATAATAATGATCAGTTAATTCCTTTAGGATAGTTTCATTATTAACATTTTCACCAGCCCAATAACAGTTTTCGGATACTGCCAGACGTAATT
>CAYTFO010000239.1:0-5156 GCA_964437135.1 uncultured Roseivirgaceae bacterium
CTCGGAGAAGTTAGAACAATTCAAAAGCGGAGTTCAATTACTGAATCATTAAAGGGACGATTTAAAGCAACCTCAAACTTCAATGAAAAAGAAGAGCTGAAAGAAGCCCTGAAAGAAAAGTATTTAGAGTGAGAGAGGTTTTGATAGATACTGATGTGATACTTGATCAACTACTGGCAAGAGAGCCATTTGTTGATGATTCTTCGGTATTGCTTTCTTTATGTGAAAACAATGAAATAAGAGGCTATGTAACCACTGTTATCTGCAGTAATCTGTATTACATTTTGAGGAGAATCTCAAGTCATCAAAAAGTGATTGCAACTCTTAAAGATTTACTTAGTTTTCTGGATGTTCTTGAAATGGATCAACAGGTTGTCACGGACTCTTTAAATTCAGAATTTAGTGATTTTGAAGATGCACTTCAAAATTTTTCTGCTGAACACAAACCAACCATAAATATTATAGTAACAAGAAACCATAAAGATTATGCTACCAGTGATTTAGCTGTAATGTCTCCACAGGAGTTTTTAGGTAGTTTAAATTAAGGGTAAAGAGTCAGGAGAAATCCTTCTTATACTGTCCTCTTTATGTTTTTATTCTTAAAATATCCTGTTTCTCTAAATAATAGTTTCCAATTTAAACACATAGTGCTCGGAGGAGTCTGATAACTATCCCTTGGTATGCTCTGTGTTTAAAATTTACACAAATTGCCTTAGAAATCTGATATCATTTTCAGAGAATAATCTGATATCATCAATCTGGTATTTAAGCATAGCTATTCTTTCAATACCCATTCCAAATGCAAAACCACTGTATTCATCCGGGTCAATATTGCAGGCTTTTAATACATCCGGATCTACCATTCCTGAACCACCAATTTCAACCCATCCTGTATGCTTACAGATTTTACAGCCATCACCTTTACAGATAAAACATGAGATATCTATTTCGGCACTTGGTTCGGTAAAAGGGAAAAAGGAAGGTCTAAATCTTATTTGAGTATCCTTTCCAAACATTTCTCTTGAAAAATGGTAAAGTGTCTGCTTTAGATCTTTGAAACCTACGTTTTTATCAATGTATAATCCTTCCACCTGATGAAAGAAACAGTGAGCCCTGGCAGAAACTGCTTCATTTCTATAGACTCTTCCGGGCATGATAGACCGGAAAGGCGGTTTTGCGTTTTCCATCAACCTTATCTGGACCGTGGATGTATGAGTTCTTAACAAATAGTCCGGATCACGTTGAATAAAATAAGTATCCTGCATTTCCCTTGCCGGGTGGTTCTCAGGAAAGTTTAAGGCAGTAAAATTATGCCAGTCATACTCTATTTCAGGTCCTTCTTTTACATTGAAGCCCTGTCTCTCGAAGATTTGAATGATTCTGTTTTTGGTTATGGTGAGAGGATGAAGTGACCCATTCTGTAGAGGCAAACCGGGGAGAAATACATCCACTTCTGATTGTTGAGACTCCCTGTTTTTCTTCTTTAGATTCTGAATCAATTCATCGAATTTCTCAGTCGCCAGGTCTTTTACTTCATTTACCGCCTGACCGTATTCCTTCTTTTTTTCATTCGGAACATCCTTGAATTTAGCAAACAGGTCCCCTACGATACTTTTCCTTGAAATAAACTTTTGTCTGAAAGATTCGAGTTCTTCTTCTGACTTTGCAACAGCCTTTTTTATTTGTTCTTTTATTTCCTCTACTTCGGTAAACATATAGAAATTAAGTAAGGGGCAAATTTAGTATAATGTGATTAAAACCCTCATGATACAATTAAAAGCTTGAATAAAGATAAAGTGAAGTTGAATGGAAATTAAGCAGGCAGTAATCAGACACTCTCATTTGTACCTAATATTTGAAATATGGTAAAAATATATGTGAATATAAATAGAGTATCATGATTTTATTTTAAATAACGGTATCTTATTTTTACATTAAAAATAACTATATTTAAAATGATGACCATTCAGGAATTAGACAAGAGAGTTCAGAAAATAAGAGCAGTTACAGACGCTAAAATACAATTTCTTCGAGATCATGTGAAACTGTTAGATACAGCATTCGAAGAACTGCGTGCAGTTCAGGAAGAAGAACTTGATCTCATTTATGATAAGATAAAAGAGCTTGAAGATAGGTTTAGAAGGTAAGTTTATTTTGTGATAAATATATCTAACTAAAAACAGCTTTAAGAAAATGAATCCTTTGCGTGATTTGCAATCTTGTGGTTTAATTTTCTAACCGCAAAGCACGTGGAGAAGGCGCAAAGAACCGTGAGTCAAATCTGCAGTTTCTTTCAATTATTCAGCAAATTCTTACGTCGGTTTTGAACAAACTGCTAAAGTAGATATAAAGTTTACCTCCTCAGAATGAAGTAATTATTGACCATAACTCTGGCGTAGGAAGAGTCACTTGAATATTTGCAACACTCTTTATGTTCGCAACTACTCTTTGTGTCCGTTGAGATTTTAGCGGTTTTGTTTTAGATTCTAAAATACTGCGGCCCTGGTGTCAACTCTTCCTTACTTTTTGTTAAAAATATCCCCGCTCCCAGTTTTAACACGAAGCTCTCAGAGCAGACGCACAGAATATGTGAAAGCAAGGTTCTTTGAGTTCATGGAGATCTTAGCGGTTATTCGGGTTTTAATAACCCTTAGACACCTCTCGAAATATAAAATTTTCTTTGGATAAAAAACTGAAACTAAGCTGAGCGACTGACATACATCTCTCTTCTATCTCTTGCTTTTCTTCTTTCAGATTTAAGGACTCTAAGTAATCTCAGGTCGAAAAACATTCCAAAGGCAGTAGAGCATAATACTAAAGAAACGAGTATAACAAGATTTCCGGCTGATTGTAGAGATAGAGCCAGAATAATCATAGTAATATTGAATCCTATCAATATCAATGTTGATTGGCTATGATTAAATCCCTGTTTGAGGAGAATATGATGAATATGTTTTTTATCCGGTACAAATGGAGAACCACCGGCAAAAATTCTAATCATAAATACCCGAGTGGTATCATATATTGGAACAATTAAAATTGCAATTGCTAAAGAAACAAAGGCAGGAAAATGAAATTTATCTGTTAAGATAAGTTGACTATTTTCATTGATGAATTGAATAGCTAAAACGGCCAACAAAAAGCCGATGAAAATTGAACCTGTATCCCCCATAAAAACCCTTGATGGGTGCCAATTGAAAAGAAGGAATCCTGCAATTGCACTAGCCAGGCTAATGGTGATAATGGAAAAGAAAAGGTTTCCCGTATATAAAAACCACAATGCAAAGAATATTGAGGAGATAAGTGCTACTGCTCCGGCTAATCCATCTATTCCATCTATAAGGTTAAAGGAATTTGATAAAGCGACAATCACAAAAATGGTAAGAATTACACTCATCAAATGTGGAATTTGGTTTATTCCAAAGACTCCATAGAATCCACTGATTGCAATTTCTGTGTAATTTACCACTAAAAACCCCGCAAGTGATTGTATAGCCAATTTTTGCTTAGCCTGCAGGCTGGAAATATCATCTCTGAAACCTAATAGAAATGTAATGAGCATTCCGCCATAAATAAATTTATTGGCTGCAAGTTCCTGAAAAGGAAGAGAGAATAGAACTGCTACAGACATAGCAAAAAATATGGCAAGGCCACCCATGGCAGGGGTGCTTGATTTATGCACTTTTCTTCTTTCAGGGCTATCGAGTAGATTAATTGATTTAAAAAACCTAATAACAGCAGGTAACAGAAGCACTGTTAAAAAAAATGATATGGCGACAGCAACAAAAATCATAGGTTAGTGGTGACTTTCTAATTAAAGAGCCAAAAATATAAATAAAGTAAGAGATTATTTAATTTTTTCGATAAATAGTTGTTATTAAAAAGTTATTAAGAGATAAAATGCTGGGAATAACTGACTGTATTTGTTTTATCATAAAAGGGTACAGCGAAATCTTTTTTGCTTTATAGTCTTTGATTCATAATGGTTTCATTATTTAACCGCAAAGCACACCAAGAGCTCTAAGTAAAAATTCTTTTCGAACTTAGCTTTCTTAGTGTTTTATCTGAAATTATTAATAACCTCAGTAAGCGTTATCAGATCCTTTGAGGATGGAGATGGTGGTCATGATTATGATTTTAATGTCAAGCAAAAGAGACCAGTTCTTGACATAAAAGCGATCCAGTTTTACTCTGCCACTCATATCTGAAAGTTCAGCCGTTTCACCTCTATAGCCCTTGGATTGAGCAAGGCCTGTAATTCCTGGTTTAACTGCATGTCGCTGCCAGAATTTTTCAATTTGAGGCTGGAAGGTTTCGTTCAATTTCATAGGATGAGGACGAGGTCCTACTACAGACATATCTCCTAACAGGACATTAATAAATTGTGGAACTTCATCGATACTAGTTTTTCTTAGAAACGCTCCGATTTTGGTGATTCGAGAATCATTTTTAGTAGCCTGTTTAGTATCAGCCTCCTTATTAACTACCATCGTCCTGAACTTCCAACAGAGAAATGGTTTATTATTCAGGCCATGTCTATGTTGTTTAAAAAATGCCGGGCCTCTGGATTCAATTACAATTGCTAAACTGATAAGAGGAATCAGCCATGATAAGATAAAAACTATAACAAAAAGTGAAAAAACTATGTCAAAAGCTCTTTTAATACCTTGATTAAATGGGTTATCAAGGGGAATGGCGTTGACATTGATTACAGGAAGCGTACCAAAATTTTGAAAGGACATTCTGGTATTCCCAAGTTTAGAAAACTTAGAGAGGATTTTGACTTTTATCAAATTACTTTCAGAAAAGTCAATAAGTTCTTAGGTTATCGTTAGATTAACGTCAAAGTAAATTCCAAACCACTTGCAATAAAAGTTTCTATAAGACACTAAAATCACAAATCTCAAAAATCAATTTGGTTTTTGCTGCTGGGAATTTTAATAGTTTCGATTGGTTAGATAGTTTTTATAAAATCAGCGATTGCAGGCATAGATGGTGGAGCCCCGCGGCTACCGTTCACCCCGCCGGTAGGGTTCAGCGAGCATGGCCGGCGGGCTCAGTTTACGGCTGTCCCGCAGAGCACCGATGAAAAGGACCAGCAACGTGGAGATATAGGGCAGCATGGCCAGAAAATTGGGAGAGATGCCCAGAGGCTG
>CAYTFO010000240.1:0-5147 GCA_964437135.1 uncultured Roseivirgaceae bacterium
CCTTTCGCGGGTGTTAACGGTTCAGGCAAGCACAACAACTGGTCGATCGGTACAGATACCGGACGGCTCCTGACTGACCCGGGTGATGAACCGCACAAAAACCTTGAGTTCCAGCTTATTCTTGCAATCATTATCCGCGCTGTAGACGAGCACGCTGACGCGCTGCGGAGTGCCGCGGCCAACCCTGGTAATGACCACCGCCTTGGCGCGAATGAAGCTCCACCGGCTATTATTTCCATCTACCTCGGTGACCAGTTAGCTGATCTTGTAGACCAGATAATTGAAAAGGGTGAAGCCACAAGCTGTATTAATTGCGCGGAAATGGTCCTTGGCGCGTCAACACTGCCAAGTTTTGCCAAGGACAACAGTGACCGTAACCGTACATCACCATTCGCGTTTACCGGAAACAAGTTTGAGTTTAGAATGGTTGCTTCATCAGCTTCAATTTCCGGACCTAACTTTGTATTAAACACAGCTATAGCTGATACAATGCAGGACGCGGCTGACCGCCTTGAGAAGGCATCTGATGTTCAGGCTGAAATGAAATCCATAATAACAGAGTACATCAGAAACCATAAGAGAGTAATATTTAACGGCGACAATTACACCGACGAATGGGTTGCTGAAGCTGAAAAACGAGGCCTTCCTCACAACAGGAACCTTGTTGACGCAAAGAAAGCCCTTATTGCCGAGCATAACGTGAAAATGTTTGAACGTCAGGGAGTATTAAGTGAACGGGACTGCCACGCGCGGTATGAGATTCTTCTTGAACATTATATTAACACAATAAATATTGAAGGATTGACTTCTCTTGAAATAGCAAAGAGGGACCTTCTGCCGTCAGCTATCCGCTACATAACTGATCTTGCTGATTCGATAAATACTGTTAAGGAAACAGGCGTGGACGCCCTTATCGACGCGCAGAGTGAACTCCTAAAAGAAGTCTCAGCGCTGGCCTCGTCCGCAAAGAAGAAGATCGCGCTTCTTGATGCCGCCATAGAAAAGGCATCGGCGTTAGAGGACATTGAAGCCCAGGCAAAATCGTACAGGGATGATGTGTTTTCTGCGATGAACAATATGCGTGAAGACTTTGACAAACTTGAGATGCTGGTTGATGCGGAATACTGGCCGTTACCGACATACGGCGATATTCTGTTCAGTGTAAAATAACTGACTCCTGTTAAGAAAAAACCGCCGGATACAACCGGCGGTTTTCCTATCAATCATTAATATGGACCGCTACTCCGCCCTGTTTGTGCCCGTTTTGTACATACTCGTGGGCTTCAACTATCTTTTCCAGAGGATAGGTTTTTCCAACAACAGGCTTTATATTTCCTTCAACAATTAATTTTGATATTTTATCTAATCTGGATGAGCTGAGTATCAGGTCTCCGTTATCAATAGAAACGTATCTGCCCGTCTTCTTCAGCGCGTTCCTGCACGATTCCTTCAGCTTTGAAGTTTTTATTTTGCCGACAGAATCAAGAACAAAATCAAATTCTGTTCCGCTCTCAATTGAATCTGTTGTTGTGTAATCTATAACAGTATCGGCACCAAGTGATTTTACAAATTTCAGGTTCTTTGTACTGCACACAGCAGTGACCCGCGCCCCAAGGTATTTCCCATATTGAACAGCAATTGTCCCCGAAGTGCCGGAGGCGCCGTATATCAGAATATTCTGTTTTTCCTTAATATTTCCCATATCCATATACTGCAGCGCCAACGCGCCGCCGTATACAGCGGATGTCGCGTCTTTAAAAGAAATCTCTTGAGGCAGGTGTGAAATACATCCGGTTTTTGAATCTGTTTCCTTTAAACACATGTATTCGGCATACGCGCCGAAACTGAATCCTGTCATACCAAATACTCTGTCTCCCGGAGAAAACCGCTTTATTTTTGGTCCGGCTGATTCAACAACTCCGGCAAAAACGAACCCGAGAATTTTCTTCCGCGGCCTGGTTATTCCAATAAGGAGGCGCATCGGAATACGAAACTGTAAAGGAAGGTCTGAGCTTCTGATAAAAATATCACTTGCGGTTACCGCTGAATATTTAACAGCAATCTGTACTTCATTATCTTTTGGTTGAGGAATATCCGTTTCAATAATTTTAAGCACATCGGGGGGGCCGTACTGAGTACACTCAACTGCTTTCATTTTTCCTTTCATCATTAAACTCCGTTTACAAAATTATTTAATAACAGCACAGTATCTATTTATCATTTGAACACATATTCATGTAACACTAAAATTACTAAAAAGTCCCTAATAATATCCTGTTTACATGAATTTTACCAAACAGGACAAATTTAAACTCAATTCGTCTAAAAAACTTTATGAATTTCATATTTACCATTATACACTATAATGAGACATAAGTAACTTGCATTTTTTTATATATATGAGATTAATGTTCTTAAAACCTTTTTAATCAATTGAAAGAAGGATCATTATGTCTGATCAGACAACAAACCTTATCCCATACGACCGAATGAAGGAACAGGTTGAGAAAGAACTCGCTCCATTTATTCAGGCCGGAGCACTGCAGCAGCTTGAGATGCCAAAACTTTCTTATGAAAAGGGGATCACTCAGATCGCGTTTCCTCTTCATCACTTTAGTGAGGCTTCATTCTTTTCTCTTCTTGTTATCCTGAAAAACCATATCGAAAATGTACGGATTCACGCTTTTGGCGAAGGGTATTACGCATTTCAGGCCCTTAACAGCAGCATATTTAATACAGCAGATATTCTTGACAACCTAAAAGTTGAGGTATTAGGCCTTTCTTCATCTTTTAAATGTGAAATATCAAAAAAAGGAAACCTTTCCCAGGAAGAAGTAAATACGGTAATAGAAGTTTTTAAATACACTTCTGGAGCAGAACAGGAAGACCCTGAAAAGGCCCTGAAAAAATTAGGGGCGTCGGTATATACCGAGCACGGCACACTGGACTGGAATTATATTGCCGGGTATGAGGACGTAAAACGGAAAATACGTGAGTCTATTATAATGCCGCTGCAAAACCCTGAGATATATGACTCTGTTGCTAAGCTGACACGCCGAACATTTGAGACTAATAAACCAAGCGCGATCCTGTTTGAAGGGGCCCCCGGTGTCGGCAAAACAACTATCGCACGGATTATTGCCAATGAAGTTAATATTCCACTGGTGTATGTACCTGTTGAATCCATAATGTCAAAATGGTACGGGCAGTCATCACAGAACCTCTCCGCGATATTTGATTACACGGAATTTCTCGGCAACTCAATTCTCTTTCTTGATGAAATAGATTCACTCGCGGGTTCCCGTGATCAGAACCTGTTTGAAGCGACACGGCGTGTTCTTTCTGTTTTACTTAGAAGACTTGATGGAATTGATGCTGTATCTAATACAATAACAATCGGGGCCACCAACAGAAAGAATGATCTGGACGCGGCCCTTCTCAGCAGGTTTGACCAGTCAATTAATTTTCCAATGCCAAATAACAAGGAACGGAGCGCGATTTTTACTAACTACGCACGTCACCTTACTTTTGATGACACAAAAGTTTTGGGTGAAATTTCTAACGGCCTGTCCGGACGGAATATCAAGGACGTCTGTGAATATACCGAACGGCGCTGGGTGAGAAAACTGATTATTCAAAAAGGGGAGATTACTCCTCCTCCGCTGGAATACTACAAGTACAGCACAAACCTCTGGATGGGCGAGAATACTGACGAACTTGAAGATTAAACAAACATGTATACAGATAAAGATCTATCACACTATCTGAAAATACCCGACAGTGAAAACAGGATGTCGGCTTTTCGGGAAATTGTTCTTTCCTTTTATAAGCAGTACAAAAAGGACTACCCCTGGCGAAAAAATATAACACCTTACTCGGTTATGGTTTCAGAATTTATGCTGCAGCAGACTCAGGGGGAAAGGGCGGCGCCAAAATATTCCAAATTATTAAACAGATTTCCTGATATTTATTCACTTGCCGCCGCGTCACTCGCTGATGTTTTAGCTTCCTGGCAGGGGCTCGGGTACAACCGCCGCGCGGGATTTCTGCATAAAACAGCTCAAGCAATAGTATTAAATTACAAAGGAGTAGTACCGAATAATACTGAACATTTACAGTCTTTTCCCGGCATTGGATATCCTACAGCCTGCGCTATCCGTGCTTACGCGTACAACGCTCCTGTAGTCTATATTGAGACAAACATACGCACTGTTTTTATTTACCATTTTTTTCAGGACAAAGCAGATATATCAGACAAAGAAATTTTTCCGCTGGTTGAAACAGCTCTTGATAAAAGCAACCCTTCTCGATGGTATTCAGCGTTAATGGATTATGGAGTTATGCTGAAAAAGACCATGCCTAATCCGGGACGAAGAAGCAGACACTATATAAAACAGTCTCCGTTTAAAGGATCACGCAGGGAACTGAGGGGGAACATTATTAAGTACCTTGTTCAAAATTCATCGGGAAGTATTGATAATTTCTGTAAGTTTTCGGAAAGAGAATTAGAAGATGTCGCAAATGTTCTTGATGACTTAAAGACTGAAAATATTGTTGCCGAAGAAAACGGCATCTACACTATAAAATAGAATTACTTTTCAACAAGAAAGGTCACCGGCCCGTCGTTAACAAGGGAGACTTCCATATATTCTCCGAAAACTCCTGTTTTTACAGAACAGCTTTGCTGAAGAATTTCAACAAACGTATTAAACAGAGGCAGGGCTGTTTCCGGCTTGGCGGCATTTTCAAAAGAGGGGCGTCTTCCCTTGTCAGTACTACCATAAAGTGTGAACTGTGAAACAGCAAGGACCTCTCCACAAGTATCAAGCAGGGAACGGTTCATTTTATAATTTTCATCATTGAAAATCCGCAGATGTAAACATTTTTTAGCGCAAAAATTTAACGTTTCCATTGTGTCAGTTTCTGCTATACCCACAAGCAGTAAAAGGCCGCTGCCAATAGAAGATATAATTTCATTGTTAATTGATACTGATGCACGCGTAACTCTTTGCACAAGGACTCTCATGGGTTAACACTCCTCACTAATAAAATGTTAAAACTGGAAAGTTTTTTATATAGAAACGGTTTTTTAAATTTTTGGCGGTTGTTTTTGTTCTTCCCCCACTTCCTTCCATATAAATATATAT
>CAYTFO010000241.1:0-5136 GCA_964437135.1 uncultured Roseivirgaceae bacterium
TATATTTTTACAAAAAAAGAAAATAAACATGAAAGATATATTGAGAAGACATTCAGTTTTAAAGGATGCAGTTGTCGATGTCTTAAACAGACAGGTACAAATGGAAGCTCAGGCATCAGCATCTTATTTACAAATGGCAGCATGGTGCGATATCAACGGATACGATAATTGTGCGGAGTATTTCTTCAAACAATCAAATCAGGAGAGAGAGCATCAATTGAAATTATTCCACTACCTGACCGATATGGAATGCAATGCCATCTCTCCGGCAGTAAGTGAATCGCAGCAGGAGTTTGACAAATTGAGAAGTGTTTTTGAAAAAGCACTGGAAATGGAAATTTCTGTTACGGATGCTATTCATGATATTGTAAAAGTATGTCGAAAAGAAGGTGATTTTGCAACCGAAGAATTCATGCGTTGGTTTGTAATGGAGCAGATTGAAGAAGAATATGTTGCCAGAAGAACCCTCGAGTTATTTGATGTACTTGGAGAAGATAAGATTGCATTGGGAATGATTGAAGAAAGAGTTCTAGATGTTGAATATGACGGTGAAGAAGGAGCGTGATAAGTATTATAATTTAAATATTAGATTTTAGAGAAAGCTGCCAATTGGCGGCTTTTTTTATGCTCACGTGCTGTCGTGGCAGCGCACAATCAAGATTTACTGTTTTCTCAACCTGTCTGATATTGCGGCTAACAGAGCTTAAGTAAATAAGAAGCGTAGATAAAAATTGGACTGGTTTCAGCTGTAACACAAAGAAGCTCAGAGAAGACCTAGAGGTTCACAGAGGGTTACTTGTTATCAGTTGTAACTCCTGACCGCACTACAGTGGGCTCATAGATTTCTCACCATAAAGGGATTCGAAATGACGTTCCCTCGCCCTGGCAAAATCCTGTCAGGACCGGACTTGCTGATTATGGTATTATTCCACCAGATTTTGTTATTTAGGATACTCTAATCATTCTTTCTTTTCGCACCAAGATGAGTGAACGTGTTGTTGGTGAAAACACCATCAACGGCATAATGGTATTATTTGATCAAATACTTGCCGGTCATTCACTATAACTAGTGAACATCACTACAACTAGTGATTCGATTTTACCCTAGCTGTAGCTATTGAATTCCCTTGTCATTATAAGCAATTTTGCGAACTTTAGAATTGATCTAAATTGTGGAAAAAGAGAAGATAGCTAAGTACTTTGTGTTGCTGATGATACTGCAAACTGTTGTATTATTCATCGAACTTTTACTGATCGGGCATAATGAAGGCTGGCAGCAAATGATCCCTTTGGTTGCTTTAGCTTTGCTTTTTGTACTTTTCCTGCTTTCTTTTTTAGGAAAACTGCAAAGAAGTTATAGTTGGGTTATGGGCTTCCTTATTATCAATACCGCTGTAGGTTTGCTGGGACTTTTTTTCCACATGAAAGGCAATATCGAATTTGAAAAAGAGCTCTATCCGGGTCTTTCAGGTTTCAAACTTCTGTCGGAAGCAGCAACCGGGGCTACTCCCATTTTAGCTCCTTTGAGTATGACCGGTCTGGGCCTTTTAGGTCTCCTTTATTTTAAACTAAAAGAATCTTTAACAATAAATCAAAAATGAAAATTAAGTATCTATTAATACTAACTGTAGCGTTGATGTACGCTTGTTCACAACCTGCAAAAGAACAAACTGCAGAATCAGAACAAAAACCAGAACCTGTTTTGGAATCGGCAACCATCAGCATGAAGCTCATCAATCCAAACAGGGCCTCTGCAGAAGAATTGGGCGCAGTTGCAGAGTTGGATGAAAGCACAGTCAATACAATCATAGATTCGAGACCATTCTTATCAATTATGGAGCTTGATGCGATTTTATCCGGCGCACTAAGTGACTCTGTCAAAACAGAAGTTTACAAGCAGCTATTTGTCCCGTTAAACCTGAATACAGCTTCTGAGGCTGAAATTAAAATGATCCCGGGAGTTGGAAATAAAATGGCACATGAATTTGAAGAATACAGACCCTATGTGAAAATGGCTCAGTTCAGAAAAGAAATCGGAAAATATGTTGATGAGAATGAAGTGAACAGGCTGGCCATGTATGTATTTGTTCCTGTAAACCTCAATACAGCTACTGACGAGGAGATACTGGCTATCCCCGGAATAGGAGATAAAATGCTTCATGAGTTTAAGGAATACAGACCGTACGATTCCATTGAGAAATTCAGAAGAGAGATAGGTAAGTATGTGAGTGAGGAAGAGGTAGCGATGTTTGAGAGATACGTTACGATCGAGTAATACCTGTACAGAATATCCTTAACAATTTTTAAAGTCTTTAGCCCTGATTGGTGTTTTCAATAGTCAGGGCTGGATTTCATTCTCATCCTGTCAGATGTTGCAGCTACCAGGGCACAAGTAAATAAGAAGAGTTGATAAACATTGGACTGTTTCTAGCTGTAACACAAAGGCTCTCAAATAAGAATCAGAGGCTCACAGAGTTTTTTTCTGCTGTCAGGTGTAAACCTAAACACTTAAACTAAATCCTCACTCCAAAAGAAAAGTAAAAACTTCTGGGAGTAGCAGGTATGATCCCAGGTCCGGGATAACTTTCTGCCCTTCTGGTAAAATAGGCCTGGTCAGTGAGGTTATTGATACCTCCGGTAAACTTAAATCTCCCCGGTGTGTACTGAATAGATACATCCATCACATTGTACGAGGGAATCAAACCTGTAAGTGCATTGGGGTTAAAGGTGGAGTTAGTCGCATCGGAAAATTGTTCGCTAAGAAATGAGAACTGATACGTAAGTTTTAGATCATGCCAACTGAAATTCAGGCCGGTTCTTAACATGTATTCAGGCACATATTCAACCCTTCTTCCTTCAATAGCTGCATCCTGGGACGATATATATTGGGCATTGATGAAAGAAAAGTTGGTAAAATAAGAAATTCGGGTGTTTTCAGAATAAATCTTCAGCAGCGACAAAATATCCAGTTCAGTGAATGCTTCTACCCCAACATGACGGGAGTCACCGACATTAGTTCGGAACAATAATGTGCTTCCCGGAGGCAGCAATACTCCTATACGATCATTGTATCGAAGGTAAAAAAGGCTAATATCTACATTTAACCAGTCAATGGGAGCCCCTCTAATGCCAAAATCAATATTGTAGCCGTTTTCATCTGTAATCAGACTATCTAAAACAAAGTTTGGGTTATTGAGTCGTAAATCACTAAAGGTAACCGAACGAAAGTTTTGACTGATGTTTGCGTACAGATTTAGATTTTCCTTCAGGTAGTAGCTGCTTCCCAAACCAAACAAAGCAAATGAACGCCTGACTGATTTTTCTTCAGTAAAGACATTTTGAGCAGTGATATTCCCTGCAAAATCCCGTACAGTTTGCTTCCACATGCCTTCGGAATCTGTTTGAATATATTCCACTCTCACCCCTGGAGTTACACTCCATTTTGAGGTCAGATTTAAGACTGTTTCTGAAAAAATGGAATAGTTTCTACTTGGAAAATCATAGTCAAATTCTTCGAGATCGTCAGGATTTAGAAAGAAAAAATCAGGTTCTGCCGAAGAAGACGCATCTCCCTGCTGTCTGTCTGTTAAGCCATTGTAAAATCTCCCTCCTACCAATAGTGCAGATGTATTGGAGAGAAATTTGAAGTAATGTAGTCCTCGAAGTTCAACACCGAAATTATTGAAGTTATCCCTGATCAATGTTCGGTTTTGATTGGGATCATCAGGACGATCAATTTGTTCAAGGTTTCCGAGTGCTTCTCTCCTGGAATATAGTCCAAATGTTCTGAGGTTTAACTTGGTTTGTTCATTGATCTGATAGTCCAACATACCTGCGATCAGATTCCAGTTTACCTGAAACCAGTTTCTTTCTCTTCTTGAGATGTCCAGATTCCCATTTTCAAAATCATCATCTGTGAGTCCACCAGGCTGGTGCGCCTCATAATCCATAAAAGAATACTCGATGCCCAGCTTCAATTTATCATTAGGTTTATAACCCAATCTTGCAAATGCGATATGCGAGTCAAAACCGGAATTGGGCCTCCAGCCATCGCCCTGTCTGTACTGGTAATAACTGTAATAATCGACCTTCTTATGACTTCCGGAAACACTTGCAAATGAGTTTATAAGTCCAAATGAACCAATTGCCTGTTCCACCTCTACTTCAATGGGTTTTTCCGCTGCCCCTTTGAGTACAAAATTGAGCATACCTCCAAACTGAGTTCCGTATTGCAGGGAGGCAGCACCGCGGACAATCTCAATTTTTTCTACTGCCTGCATAGAAGGCATATAGTAGCTTTCGGGATAACCAAGCGCATCCGCACTCATATCGTATCCATTCTGACGGGTATTAAAATTAGCCGTTCGACTTGGACCCAGACCTCTTGCCGCAATGTCCAGTTGCAATCCTGCAAAATCACTCTCCCAAATATTTAGTCCCGGAACTTTAGCAAAAACCTGCCGGGCGTTGTTATTCACTTTATTGGCAGCAAAATCATCGAGCTGGATGATTTCATTCTTTTTAGCTTCATAAATTCCAAAACCTTCTACTGCCCCCAATCTTTTGATTCCAAAACTCTTGTCTCTTGATGCCTGAACACTTACTTCCTCGAGGTTTTCGACTATCTCCGGCAAATAAAAATTGATGACCTGATCTGAATTTACATTGATCCTTTTGACCACAAGATCGCTACCCACACAAAAAACTCTCACTGTGTACACTCCCAACGGCATATCGAAGTTGAAGTACCCGGTAGCATCGGTACGAACTTGCATAGATTTAGCATCAATCAGAATCACTGCCGGTTCACCAACGGCAGAACTATCTGCTTTGTACACTCGTCCGGAAATACTGTAGTTTTGAGCTACCGACAGATATAACGAAAAAGAAAGAAAAATATATGTGATTGCCCTCTTCATTTCCTACTTCACTTCATATGGTAGTATCCATCTCTTTTTCGACCAACCATCGGAAACCGTAGTCAGATCTAAGTTGGGATCAATTAATAATTTTGCAGGATGCGAATTTAATGTAACCCAAACTTCTGCGCGAACTTCAGGGGATTTCATTCCCTTTTTCGTGTAAAAGTCATCTAAAAAATGGGCGAATTGCACGATCAGATCCGGCTGCATGGCC
>CAYTFO010000242.1:0-5120 GCA_964437135.1 uncultured Roseivirgaceae bacterium
CAACCTGTTATCCATTCAATTGAAAGGTGAGCTTAATGTAGATAATGCAAAATCTATATCAAGTATAATTGTAAAGGAGTCCTCAAAACTTTCACCAGGATATACTTTATTGTATGATTTGGCAGAAGTGGAGATAGAATCTGGTGCAAAAGATATTCTTTTAACTACATTAAATCTATTGATGAAATATGATGTCGGTAGAGTAATCAGTGTTAAAACTTCTGATAAAGCACTTTCAGATCTTGGTTTTGATGAAAGTAAATCTACTGTTTACCACCAAATTGAAGCCGATTCGTATGAAACAGCTGTTTCTCTTATTTAATTTCTTCAATAGCTGGTTTCGTCCATTTTCACTTTCCCTTTAAAGGTGTAAAAAACAAACCCGGTATAAAAGGCTACTAAAGGAGTTCCAATAGCAGCTATTGTTAGCATTATTCCAAGAGATTTCATAGACGCACTGGCATTATACACTGTTAGAGAATAATCAGGATCAACAGTTGATAGAATTATAGCGGGGTAAAGTTCAATTGCAACTATGATTAGCATGAAAGCCACAGAGATTGAAGAGAATATAAATGAATAAAGATATTTCTTTTTATGGATCAACCGCGGAATATTAGCGATGCTTAGGAAAGCTACTAGTGGGAGAAAAAAAAGTGACGGAGACTCTTTAAATCTATCTGATAAATGAGGAAAATAGAGTAAACTATATATTGTAACGATACTAAATGAAATAATAAAAAAGGCTATAGCCTGTTTAACATAGGCAGTCATTTTTTCAAATTGTTTACCATCTGTTTTCATTATTAAAAAGATCGCACCATGCATCATAAAAAGTGCCAATGTGGTTATTCCTGTTAAAATTGAATATGGATTTATAAATTCAAGCCAGTGACCACTAAATTCCTTATCAGGACCAAGACTAATACCTTTTAAGACATTTCCCAAAACGACCCCTAATAAAATTGCTAGCATAATACTTGAAATACTATAGGCTACATCCCATGAGTTACGCCACCATTTCATCTCTTCTTTACTACGAAATTCAATAGCAACGGCTCTGAAGATTAGAAATGCTAAAAACAACATAAATGGAATATACATAGCAGAAAAAAGTGAAGCATAAACATCAGGGAATCCCGCAAAAAGTGCTCCACCGCCAATAACAAGCCAGACTTCGTTACCATCCCAAACCGGACCAATTGCATTCAGTGCAATTCTTCTTTCCTGATCAGACTTAAAGAATAAATGCCAGGCTCCAGCTCCCAGGTCAAAACCATCTAATATCGCGTATCCGGTAAAAACTCCACCTACAACCAAATACCAAAGAGTAGGGTAGTCAATTCCTAAGAATGTTTCCATAATCAATTATTATTTCCTATTAGTCCTACCATTTCTTTCTGTCTGGGTCTCTGCTCAATTAATTCAGACTCATCAGGGCCATGCTTAATTTTCTTGTTCATTAGGTAGATAAACAACATGAATAAAAATGCATAAATGACACTGAATAGTATAATTGAAAAAACAACCTGGTTGGCCGTGACTACTTTTGACAATGCATCTGATGTTCTTAGTAAACCATAAACGACCCATGGCTGTCTGCCCATTTCAGCAGCAAACCACCCAACCTGATTTGCGATTTGTGGTAGTAAAACTGATATCACAAGAATCTTTAATATCCATTTATGTTCAAACAATTTACCTTTCCATTTTAGGTATGAACTAAATAGTGTCAACAGAATTAATATCATTCCTATCCCGACCATCAAATGATAAAATTGAAAGACGGCATTGATCTGAGTGGGTATTTCATCTTCTGAAAAATAATTGAGCCCTTTAACCTTAGTGCGGAAATCCTGGTGCAAAAGAAATGTTAAGCCCTTTGGAATCTTAATTCCTGTTACTTTTTGATTTTCTTTGTCAACCCAGCCGAAAAGGTACATGTCAGCAACTGCCAGACTATCAAAGTGTCCCTCCAGCGCCGCTAATTTCGCAGGTTGATTTTCAGCAACACCATCCGCAGATCTATGTCCTGTAAAAAGTTGTGCCAGAGCGGAAATTGTTGCAACAGTCAACGCAATGCTGATGGCCTTTTTTGATAATTCTACATGTCGTTTTTTCAAAAGATAATATGCATGCACACTTATAACTAAAAATGAACCTGCTAAAAAAGCACCTATCCATACATGGGATAACCTATCAACAGATGAAGGATTGAACACCATCGCCCAAAAATCAGTAATCTCGGCTCTTGCACTTAACCCTTCTCCAACTATTTGATATCCGGCAGGTGTTTGCTGCCAGGAATTTGCAACAACTATCCAGATCGCTGAAAACATGGAACCAAACCATACACCAAGTGTGGCAATGAAGTGAACCCTGGGGCTGACACGATTCCATCCAAATAATAAAACTCCCAAAAAGCCACTTTCCAATGCAAATGCAAAAATCCCCTCTGCTGCAAGGGCACTTCCAAAAATATCTCCTACATATCTGGAATAGGTGGCCCAGTTTGTTCCAAATTCAAACTCCATTACTATCCCGGTCGCTACACCTATCCCAAAAGTGATCGCAAAGATTCGGGTCCAAAATCTTGCAAGAATATGATATTCAGTGTTTTTGGTTAAAAGATACTTTCCTTCAAGTATAACCATTATGAGTCCTAATCCAATACTGAGTGGAGGGTATATATAATGAAAGGATACAGTCAGGGCAAATTGAAATCGGGAAAGAATTTCTACATCCATTTGATTTGTATTTTTATATTGTGAAGGTAAATCACATTAGTATTCAAGTGTGTAACTTCAATCACTTTTATAGAGTTAAGCTAAACTATATTGAAATAAAAGTCTAGTATTTATAGAGTTTCAAAGGTCTCTTTAAAGCTCATTATTGATTGACTATCAATTGCAATTTGTTTTAATACACTAAATGCTCATTAAAAACTGATTTCTTCAATAACTCTAAGAAGCTGCATTTGAAAATTTGATGAAAAGAAGTAACCTCTATTTTTCTGTTGGTGTAATTTTCTATTGGATAATCACCGCATTATTTATCTCAGTTTTGACACTTCAAACCGTTATTGGATTTTTATATTTCGCTGGGTTGAATATCAATGATTTTGATAGTGAGATGGTAAAATACTGGGCAAGTTCCTCTCAATACATTGAAGCTATATTATTTGGACTCATGTTTGGTTCATTGTATTTATAAATAAGGTTTCGGATAGATATCATTGGGATAAGTATTCATTTTCGAAAATAATTATGTTGAAAAGCCTATTCTATCTTTTGGGGTTTATAATAATATTTGGAATAGTATATTGGATTATAAATAGGTTAGGTTTCCTTTAAGTGGATGTTTTTTATGTCCTTACAGATAATCCACACTTGCCATTTTTATTTTTGATGCTTGCTTTTTTTGTGTTATCAAATATCATCTTATTGAATTTTGTGGTTCAATCATCTAAGAAAATTGGAGATACCAATATTATCAGCTTTTTAACAGGGAAATATAGAAAGCCAACTGCTGAAAAAAGAATATTCATCTTTATCGATCTAAAATCTTCAACTGAAATCGCAGAAAATCTCGGACCTGTTTTATATTCTAATTTATTAAAGGAATCTTTTAAGGATCTAAACAGAGTTTATAGTTCATATAATTTTGAAATACATCAATATGTGGGAGACCAGGTTGTCTTAACATCAATTTTAAAAGAGAAGGTAATTGAAAATGCAATTCAGTCTTTTTTGGACTTCACGAGTTACATAGTAAATGGAAAGAAAAAGTACCTGGACAAATTTAAGCTTGTTCCAGAGTTTAAAGCGGGAATTCATGGTGGCTTAGTAACAACAACCGAGATAGGTACTATTAAAAGAGATATCGCTTTTCATGGAGATGTGGTCAATACTACAGCCAGAATACAGGAATTATGCAGCCCATTTAATTATCCTCTGCTAATATCGGAAGAACTGGTAAATGAAGATAAATCAGTCGCAAATACCTTTAAACTTGAACACATAGGGAGTTACCCATTGAAAGGGAAGACTTCTGAAACCTCTATTTATGCTCTGTGATTACAAAACTCGAGTAAGATGTATAAAAAAGAGAAGTCAAATCAATCACTTTTAAATTAAACTTCAGCCACAATTAAGTAAACAAAATTTACATTAATTGATTATATATTTATCATAATGAGATAAATGAGTTATTTTTGTAAAAAATATTTACAATTTCAATTTTAAATATTTGATAAACACGTCATTAAGCACGTAAATAAGTACCTTAAAAGAAGAACAATCGAGAAACATAAGTTAGTAGTGATTAAATATGGCGGAAATGCCATGGTCAATAATGACCTAAAAAAAAGTGTATTAGAAGATATATTGGCTTTAAAAAATCAAGGATTTCAAATTGTTTTGGTTCACGGTGGAGGTCCATATATCAATCGAATTCTTGATGCCATGAATATTAAGTCAGAATTTATTGGAGGGCACAGGAAAACTACTTCTGAAGCATTGAAATATACTGAAATGACTCTTTTAGGTGAAGTTAATTCGGATTTAGTTGCACGAGCAAACTCACTTGGTTTGAAATCTGTAGGACTATCGGGTAAGGATGCCTCCATGGTAAAAGCTACTAAAAGACTTCATATAGAGGACGATGAAGAATATGATTTGGGCTGGGTAGGAGATGTAGCAAGTGTAGACACAGACTTAATTGAAATCTTATTGAATTCAGGAATAACACCAATAATCTCATGTATAGCCTCTGACGATCAGGGTAATAGCTACAATATAAACGCGGATGTAATGGCAGGTGCACTAGCGGGAGCACTAAAAGCAAATTTGTATTGCTCTTTGACTAATATAGATGGATTGAGATGTGATGTTGAAGACCCGCACTCATTAATAAGATCGGCTTCAATTGATGAACTTAAAAGTATGATGGGTACTGTGATTGTTGGAGGAATGATTCCGAAAATTGACTCTTGCATTTATGCCATAGAGCAGGGTTCAGAGAAATCTGTAATAGTTAATGGTACTACTCCAAACATTCTTAAGAATCTTTTACTGAAAGAAGAAGATTTGGGTACTCTTATACATAAATAAAAATGACAC
>CAYTFO010000243.1:0-5053 GCA_964437135.1 uncultured Roseivirgaceae bacterium
CGGTAATAATTCTTTTCATTGAATTTTTGATTTAATTAAGTTAAACTATTCCTTTTTTAATAATTCATAAGCTATAAGTCTTCCATATTCATGTGCTTCCTTATCTAAGTCCTGAAGGTTTGAAGTCTTTGTCTGAATACTTCTGACAAGATTTCCTGTTACAACATCATAGAAATTACACTCCAAAAAGTATGTAGATGAAGTTGTATAATAAGTTGGAGTATTCACCTGGGTATATACATGGTTGTAGTATCCGTAATATCCATAAGGATGATACCCATAAGGGCCAGAGTAACTATATGGAGCTTCGATTCCCACTCCTACATTTCCTCCTCTTTGTTGTATTTCTACTTTTTCGTCTAAAATTGCTATCAATAAAATTCCATCAATACCAAATTTCTCGATCCTTGCTTTTATTCTTTTCTGCTTTTCATCAGGTGTTTCACCGGGTATTTCAATTTGATCCTGCCTGGCTGCAAAGGGAAATAAATTAATAGTTGGTTCAGCCGGGATGCCTTTCTTGGCTAATTCTTCATACACGTCTTCCTCAACAATTGCTCTTACGGATTCACGGGGATGCATCACTACTATGCCAATGTCTTTATATTTAGATAGATCGTATGATTTGTCTGTGAAACTCCCAATGGTTCTAGTGCTAGCACACGAGAATATAATTAAAGACATCATCGAAAGTGAAAGAAGTTGATTAATTTTTATCATAAGAATTATATAAGTGATGCAATTTTTAATAAAATGGTTTCAGCTATCTGAAAATTGTTGTACTTGTTCTTTTGAAAACATTGCTTTCATCAGGATGTTTCAGTTCTCCATAAAATGTAATCCTTTCTCCAAAACTACCTGTCAACCTAACTTCAACGTCGTTTGACCGAACATTTAAAAACATAGTAACCGGCCCTGAGAAAGTTGCTCCTGAAATAATAGCCTGTAAGCTAACTCCCCCTCCTTCTTTTTCAGGCTGTGTAATATTGTATTGAGAATATTTTCCTTCCAGTGTAATGCCTCCAATTCCATTCCAGCCCTGTATCCCCTGAAATGCGAGCTGAATAACTCCCTTATCATCATTGGTTGCTACGAAATTTAGATTCTGATTCATATTCTGAACCGATCCTTTTTTTAATTGTAGTCGGGTAGCCTCAAGCACCCAATACTTACTTTCAATTAGTTCATTTGATTTCTGAACTATTGCTAAGCGTTCTTGCTCCCGCTCAGCCTTCTTTGCTGCTTTCATCTCAGCTTTTTCAGCTTTGCGTTTCGCTTTTTCTGCTTTTTTTGAAGAGCTTTCTTCCTGAGCATAGAGTGTGAGACTTAATAATAATGTGATTGCAAAAAGGAGAGATTTCATCTTTGAAAATAATTTTTTTTAGAATGCACAAATTAGCAAAAACCACCTTTTAAATCTGCACGTATTATTCACTTTTTAGCTAATTTACCTTTTATTCTAACATGAAAGATTGGTTCAAAGCTGTATATCTTTTTCTGGTGTTTTTTTGTCTAAAAAACGATCTGGCTGCCCAGGATACTATTGAATATCAATCATGGACTGATTTTAATCTTATTTATCAGTTAAATAATAAAACAGAAATACTTACTGATTTTGGTGTAAGGGGTTTAGTAAGTAACTATTCATGGAATCAATTATACATCAGATCAATATATAGACTTGGTATTAGTCGCAATTTTTCAATTACAGCTGGTGTAGCTGATTTCCTCACGGTAGAAAAAGAACAACCCAATTCTAATGAGATAAGATTAAATCAGGATCTTAATATAGTTTGGCCAAGTTTTGGATTTGGAGATTTTACACATCGTTTCAGAATTGAAGAGAGGTTTTTTCAAAGTTCAGAGGGAACTGACTTTAATTTAAGACCACGGTATATGATTAATTTCAAAACAAGTGGATTCAGGTTTTTAACTAAAAAATCTGTTTGGGATTTTGGTATTAACCTGGAAAGATTTTTTACAGTTGGCAAGGAAGTAGATGAACGATTTGCAAACAGATCCCGCTTGGGGTTCTCTCTCGGATTTCGCCCTTCACTAAAATTCAAAATTAATTTCAATTATATCCTACAGGGATCCAGAGAATTCAGCAATCAGGATTTTAAAACACAGGAAAATATATTCAGACTTAGACTTTACTACAATCTATTTAGAAATGACCAAACGGATACCCCTACGGATGAATAGACTCAGTAGAGCCCTGATTCATTACGACTACCTCATCAGAATCGAAAGTAGAAACCACTACATCCTCATATTGAATTAGAAGCTTACGAATATCCTCTAGCCTGGGAGATTTGCTCTTTGGATAAGCTAGTATCAATGTGTTTTCATTGAGCTCCTTATAGCTCGTATATAAAGCAGAACCACTTTCGGCAAAATCCTTTGCCATTGCTAGTAGTTCATGTACTGTTTTGCTTTTACCTGATAAAATAACAAAATGATTTTTCTTGAACATCACTATAATAATTGAAGTGACTTAAATTACTATATAATTATCAATCTCTCTTAAATTGACTTCCTAAAATAAAACAAAATGAAAAAAACTATTTTCACTTTAATTGTACTTGGACTATCAGTAGCGGTTAAAGCACAATCTAATCAATCTGAAATTGAAGTATTCCAAACCTTATTTGGTATGGAAAAAAGAGCCGTTGTTGATCAACTTCTTCAACTTGATACAGAAAAGTCTACTACTTTCTGGAGTCTTTATGATAACTATGAAATGGAAAGAAAACTTATTGCTAATCAAAGGATTACTAATATTAATGAATATGTTGACAATTATGGTTCATTCACAGACGAGAAACTTGATGAACTTGTGAAAAGATCCGTTTCTGTAAATAAGAGTCTTTCCAAACTAGAAATGAAGTACTACAAAAAGATCAAAAAAGAGGTAGATTCTAAAACTGCAGCGCAATTCTATCAATTAGAGGGATATTTTAAAAATGCAGTAAGAATGCTATTATTTGAAAACCTTCCATTCATTGGCGAAATGGATTTGATAAACAATGGTTAATCATTGATCCTTTTCTTTAGCCTTGCCTGCCCCAATAGGAATTCCTACATAAGCATATAGACTGCTATTAACCTGTTTGGGCAGGCTTTCATCTTTAAGGATGTTTCGTAAACCATAATAATATCTTACACCAAGATTCATTCCGTTACCACCTAATAGTCTATATCCCAGTCCTCCCATGACACCGACATCTATCCTATTATAGAGATCCCTCACATCTCGATTCAGAAAAACATCATCCCCGTTTATCTGGTCAGTAAAAGTATCAGTAGCAGTATGAAGCAATCCCAACATAGTACCTCCTTCAACATAAAAATGTGAATGAAATTTATACTTTAGCATTATCGGAACGTTGAAGTAATCAAGTCCCCGAGTCACTTTTGAATTAATAAGTATCGAATCTATACTGGAATCATTAATAAAATAAGGATTGATATTTCTTGCACCCATTGGAGATACAACCTGTAATCCTGTTCTTAAAAATAATTGCTCAGTCATTTTAACATCGAAATAAAATCCAAGATTAAGTTTATTTAGAGATTTTGACTCTTCGATATTAGAAATTTGGGAAAGGTTTATTCCCCCATCAAGACCAAATTCCAGTTTATCCGAATTGAGTTTATCTCCAAAAATTAGTGAGATAAGAATTTGAGAATGTGACTGGAATACAAAAAATGGAATCAAAAATAAAATCAGAAATAGTTTTTTCATGAGACAGAGAATTAGCGATAAACAACAAGTGTTTACCGCTGGTAATTTAGTTATTTTCTGATCTCAGAATAAAAAAACAATGCATCGCAATAGAATTTCCATCAAATATTATGAGTTGATTAAAATTAAAATCAGTGATTTGTCTTATACATTGTATTTGGTGTAAGATTTAAAATATTACTTTCTTCCGGATCCATAAACTCTCCACTTAGAAAAATTCTTTCCTTACCTACCCTCATAGTAATTTGTCCCCCTCCAGGTTTCACATAGATAAGCATTGCTTTAGCTCCGTTGCTGCATCCCTGAAGCATTGTTTGTACAGAATGTCCCTCATTTTTCTTTTTGGAAGGCGTGATATTATATTGTCGAATTACACATTCCCTTCTGGAAGCATTTATAAAACTTGGACCGCTATATTGCTGAGAATCCCAGTTTATTCTTTCTGAAAACTGAATGACCATATCATCTCCCTTTACATATATATAGTTGGTCTGCATGTTTGCATTAAGGATTGATCCTCTGTCACTTCTAAGAGTATTAAGTGCCAACACCCAATGTTTTTTTTCAACTAATTCATTTGCCTTCTGCACTCTGTATTGACGTTCCTGTTCTTGTTGCAGTTTCTTTAACTTTTTCTCTTCCTTCCTGGACAATTTTTCTTCAGTTGTTTTTTGAGAAAAAGAAAGTTGAGGTAAGAATATAAATATTGAGAAAATCAAAAAAAACCTTGACAATTTAGTCCTAATCATGAAGCAAAATATTGGTTACTTTTAAAGTTATAAATTATATCCCAAATCGATAAATTCCTTATTCAATTCATAGATTTTTGGACTAATTGAAATAAATACAGTTTGGAATATATAATTTGGTAATATGCGACAATCTCTCAAGGATCAGAACATTTTAGGCTTAAATCCTAAATTCAAATATCGGGGTCAAAACCAAACCCGTCTGGAAACCTTTAGTGATGCTGCTTTTGCACTAGCCATTACCTTATTGGTTTTATCCTCTTCTGTTCCTGAAACATTTTCTGATCTAAGGCTGGCTATGCGTGAGATAATTCCATTTGGATTTTCTGTAACACTCATCATGATTATCTGGTACCAGCATTACATTTTTCTTTATAAAATACGGTCTGCAGGATGCTAAAATTGTCGCCATCAATACAATTTTGATCTTTTTGGTATTGATCTATGTGTATCCACTAAAGTTTTTATCCAGAGTTATTGTAGATCTCTATTCAGGAATTTTTGGTGCGGAATCAGATTTATCCCGATTTGGAGAGTTTTCATTTGACAACATGCG
>CAYTFO010000244.1:0-5014 GCA_964437135.1 uncultured Roseivirgaceae bacterium
GCTCCAATAACTTTTGAAGAAATCTCGTTCTCGTTCATTTAATTTGATCTTTGCGAACTTTGCACCATCTTTTTTTCTTTGCGGTTAAAAAATATCTCCGTGTTGATTTTTTTATATCACCATCCCCGCCGCAACCGTTTCATTGGTAGCGTCATCAACTAATATTATTGATCCGGTTTGACGGTTTTTGCGGTAAGAATCTATCAAAACCGGCTTTGTGGTACGAAGCTGAACCCGACAGATATCATTCATTTTGATGTCCTTGTCATCCTCTAATCTATGCAATGAATTGATATCCAATTTATAACGGATTTCCTTGATCATCGCTTTCATGTCAGCGGTCGTATGGCGTAATGTGTATTTTGTGCGAGGTCTTGGTCCCTGTGGGTTTAACCAGCATAACATTAATTCAATATCCTGTACCATATCAGGTTTGTTGTTGGTTCTAACAATCATATCACCTCGCCCAATGTCAATATCATCTTCCAATGTTATGGCAACAGACATAGGTGCGAATGCTTCCTCCACGGGTCCTTCAAACGTATCAATACTTTTTATTTTAGATGTAAATCCGGATGGAAGTGCCATCACCTCATCTCCGGGTTTAAATATTCCTCCAGCTATTCTACCTGCATAACCCCTATAGTCATGATATTTATCGTTCTTAGGTCTTATTACAGTTTGAACTGGAAATCTGCAGTCAATATGATTATAGTCACTTCCTATATGTATATGCTCCAAGGTGTAAAGTAAAGTTGACCCCTGATACCATGTCATTTTTTCACTTCGGTTTACAACATTATCACCATTAAGTGCTGATATTGGGATGAAACGAACATCTTTTACATCTAGTTTGGCAGCAAATTTTTCATACTCTTCTTTTATTTCTTCGAATACCTCCTCCTTATAATCAACAAGGTCCATTTTATTAATGCAAACAATAACGTGGGGTATTTGCAATAAGGAGGCGATAATGGAATGTCTGCATGTTTGATCTACTACACCATTTCTTGCATCTATCAGGATCAGGGCAACATTAGCAGTAGAAGCACCGGTAACCATATTCCTAGTATATTGAATATGTCCCGGGGTATCTGCAATGATAAATTTTCGTTTTGGAGTTGCAAAATAGCGATAAGCAACATCTATTGTGATCCCTTGTTCTCTTTCATCTTTGAGTCCATCTGTTAACAAGGCCAGATCCGTATGAGTAAGACCTTTTCGTTCAGATGAAGACTTAACCTGATCCAACTGGTCCTCAAATATAGACTTGGAGTCGAAAAGTAAACGACCTATTAAAGTACTTTTCCCATCATCAACGCTTCCAGCTGTGGTGAAGCGAAGTAATTCCATATCTAAATAACTGTTGTCTTTCATAAAATACTTTTTTTACCACAAAGAACTCAAAGACCACTAAGATTTAATCATTATTAATGACTCTTTTTATTCCATTTTTTAAAAGTTGCTCATTAAAATTTATAAGCAATCCTAAATTGAAGTTTCCAAGCTTTAAATAAGTTAATACTTGAGCTAAATGAATATTGTTTAATACATCTACAGCTTTTAGTTCTACTAGCAATTGATTTTCAATTAGCAGATCTATTCGATATCCACAATCAATATCAATCCCTTTATATCTTACGGGTATTGATTTTTCCTTTTCTACACAATATCCAAAATTAAGAACTTCATGAAGAAGACATGCTTGATATGTGCTTTCCAAAAGTCCAGGACCTAATTCTCTATGAACTTCTATTGCTAATCCAATAACCTGATGAGCTATTTCTTCAATTTCATATTTATAATTTTTTTTCACATCTGCTAGATTTTGAGGTTATTACTTTGAGACCTTTGCGTGCTTTGCGGTTACATCAAAAATATCCTTCGCGTTTCCGGTCCTCCATAGCAGTTTCTGAACGCTTATCATCCTCTCGGTTTCCTCTCTCAGTTTGTCGGGCAGCTGAAACTTCTTCCACAATTTTTTCCAGTGTATCTGCATCTGACTCAATACCCCCTGTAATCGTTATGTCTCCTAAAGTTCTGAATCTCACTTTTTTAGTAACAACCTCATCTTTTTCATCCATGTGGATGTACTCGGAAATAGGTAGCCAGGTACCATTTCTTCTAATTACTTTTCTTTCATGAGCAAAATAAAGTGAAGGGATCTCGATATTCTCTGCAAGAATATACTGCCAAATATCCATCTCGGTCCAATTACTAAGTGGGAAAACTCTGAAATGCTCCCCATGCTGATGTTTCCCATTAAAAATATTCCACAATTCAGGTCTTTGATTTTTAGGATCCCACTGACCAAATTCATCCCTGTGGGAGAAAAATCGCTCTTTGGCCCTGGCTTTTTCTTCATCTCTTCTGGCACCACCAATTGCAGCATCAAATTGATTTTCCTCAACTGTATCCAATAGAGTTATCGTCTGAATTGCATTTCGAGTTGCATTTCGCCCTTTTTCTTCTGCAGCCCGACCCTCGTCAATTGATTTCTGTACAGATCCTACAACTAGTCTTGCATCCAGTTCTTGTACCAAATTATCTCTAAAGGCTATTGTTTCCGGAAAATTGTGTCCAGTGTCAATATGGACTAAAGGAAATGGAATTTTTGCAGGATGAAATGCTTTTCTCGCAAGATGAGTCACTACTATAGAATCTTTACCACCAGAAAAAAGTATAGCAGGGTTTTGAAACTGAGCAAATACCTCTCGTAGCACGTATATTGATTCAGACTCAAGCTCTTTAAGATGAGTTAAGCTGTAGTTTTTCATGATAATTTCAATTTTTTCTCTACAATTTTAATCACTTGCTCGGTGGTTGCTTCCAATGAATTTAAATGGGTATTAACAACAATATCCGGATTTTCAGGTTCTTCAAAAGGGGAATCAACACCCGTGAAATTTTTGATTAGTCCCTGTCTCGCTTTCGCATACAAGCCTTTTACATCTCTTTTTTCACAAATTTCTAACGGACAATTTACAAACACCTCAATAAAATTTTCTTCTCCAACCAGTTTTTTAGCCTGGGCTCTGTCCTCTTTAAAGGGAGATATAAATGCAGTTAATACAATTAATCCTGCATCAATAAATAATTTGGAAACCTCACTGATTCGCCTAATATTTTCCTTACGACTTTCATCAGAAAAATCTAAATCCCCATTGAGACCCGATCTAATGTTATCACCATCCAAAATATAAGTATTAAAGCCCCTGTTAAACAAATACTTCTCAAGTTCATTAGCTAAGGTAGACTTTCCGGATCCGGATAGTCCTGTAAACCATATCAACTTCGGTCTGTATCCATTTTTGTCAATTCTGTCCTTAAGTTTAATCGAATGATTATGAGGGATGATATTCTCATTAATTTCTGACATAGAGTTAAAGCCTAATATCTGATTGGTCCTTAGGAAGCAGACCCTTTACATCATTGATAATTACTCCCGACTTTTTCAATTCATTCCAATTATACGTTATAAAGTCTTTATGAGATACGGCTAATATAATTGAATTATAGCTCTTTAAATCAGGAGAATTAATTAATTCAATTGAATATTCATGCTTTACTTCATCTGTCGAAGCATGCGGATCATAAACATTTGTAGAAATTCCAAAATCCACTAATTCATTGTAGATATCAATCACTCTACTATTTCTAATATCCGGACAATCCTCCTTGAAGGTTATGCCCAAAATTAATACTCTTGAATTATCATTAAGGACTTTGCGCTGAGACATTAACTTAATAGTTTGTTGAGCAACATAAGCCCCCATATTGTCATTTATTTTTCTCCCTGATAGTATTACCTGAGGATGATAGCCTAATTCCTCTGCTTTGTATGTTAGATAATAAGGATCAACGCCTATGCAATGTCCACCAACGAGTCCAGGTGAAAATTTTAAAAAATTCCATTTAGTTCCGGCTGCTTCCAAAACTTCTTTAGTATCCAATCCAATCCTGTTAAAGATTAAAGAAAGTTCATTTACAAAAGCAATATTTATATCTCTCTGGGCATTTTCAATAACTTTTGCTGCTTCTGCAACTTTAATTGAGGATGCAAGATGTGTACCAGCCTTCACAATAGATTTATAAAAATTATCAACAACAGTAGCTGCCTGTTCATTACTACCACTAGTAACTTTTAAAATTGTTGTAAGTCTATGTTCTTTATCCCCGGGATTAATTCTTTCAGGACTATAACCTATAAAAAAACCTTCATTGAATTTTAGTCCACTATTTGCTTCTAAAATGGGGACACAGATATCCTCTGTACAACCCGGAAATACTGTTGATTCATAAATAACATAATCTCCTTGCTTTAAAACGGAACCAACTGCCTTTGATGCTTTTATGAGAGGAGTAAGATCCGGTTTTTTATTTTGATCGACTGGAGTAGGAACTGTAACAATATAGAAGTTACAATCTTTAGTATCTTCCAAATTATCCGTATAGGTTAGCTGAGATGCTTCATCTAGTTCTTTTGAATCAACCTCTAAAGTATTATCTATTCCTGATCGCAATTCATTTATGCGTCCTTTGTTGATATCAAAACCGACTGTTGGATATTTCTTTCCAGACTCTACCGCCAAAGGAAGTCCTACATAACCTAATCCTATGACACAAACTTTATATTCCATATAATGATTAAACTACCTTTTGAAAATACTCTAAAGTCGGTTTTAAGCCTTCCGCTCTTGTGAATTTTGGTTCCCAACCTAATATTTTTTTAGCTAAAGAAATATCTGGCTTTCTTTGCTTTGGATCATCTTTAGGTAAATCCTTGTAAACAATTTTACTTGAGCTACCTGTAATTCTTATTAATTCTTCCCCGAACTCTTTAACAGTAATTTCTTCAGTATTTCCAATGTTAACAGGTCCGCTATAATCACTCATAAGGAGCCTGTAAATTCCCTCAATCAAATCATCTACATAAGTAAATGATCTTGTTTGGGATCCATCTCCAAAAGCGGTTAAATCTTTGCCTTTCAATGCCTGGCCAATAAAAGTTGGA
>CAYTFO010000245.1:0-3234 GCA_964437135.1 uncultured Roseivirgaceae bacterium
GGTTATTATTTTATGACCACAGCTTCAATATTTGAATCCAAATATATTCCACTGGATGGCAAAGAACGAAATACCCGGTTCAATGGAAATTATGTTTTTAATGCTATTGGAGGCAAAGAGTTTTACATTGGCAACAATGGGCAAAATGTTCTTGGGTTAAATGGTAGAATGATATGGTCAGGAGGCAAAAGACAGGCACCCATTTTATTAGATGAATCCCGGCAGGCAGGATATACGGTATTTGATTTCGAAAGAAATTTTGAAGAGAGATTGTCAGATTACTGGCGATTTGATGTTAGTATTTCTTACAGGATAAATAAAGTAAAAACGTCCTCAGTTTTTGCTGTAAGTATTCAAAATGCAACTGGTCGTCCTAATGAATGCGGGAGATGGTATAGTAATGAAACTGGCGGAATAATATCTTCTTCTCAGGTAGGTGTTTTTCCAAATGTGTCTTATAAAATAGAATTTTGATTAACCTGCATTTTCATACAAAGTAAAGTCCTTTTCATAGATCTGTTCAATTCTTCTAAGTTGTTCCTTGGAAGGGTTGAACGATCTTCTGTTTTTATTCCTATTAAAATGTGGGGTATCTGCTAAATCCTTTTTTTCAAGACCACAGTTTTCGAAAACTTCATTAATTGCTTTATTCAAATTTTCAAGGCGATAGATTTTAGTTAATAATTGATTCCCCTCAAAATCAGTGATATCTTCCCACATTGTTGCAGTGTGAGTTGTAAAATGCAGGTCTATAGGTTTATGGATACTGGAACTGGATCTCGCTTGTTCTACAAATGACAAAAAGGCATCAAATGAATAGGATTCATTCAATGAAAGCTTTTTGATAGAGATGGAGTTGTAGTATAGTCTTACGAGATCCTTAAAAAATGATTTCTTTTTAAAGTAGAGGTAGTAGAACATGCTAATGCACCTGTCCACAGGTTCTCTGGAAAACGCAAACGAAAATATTTTATCCCAGTCCTCAGGAAATAGTTTTTGCTTAGCATGAAGAGCTCTTTTAAATTGGTACCTGCCAAGAATTACCCGGTAATTATTTAAGATATCGTTGAATTCTGCAGGAGAAGCATTTCGGAAAGTTTTTACTTTTTTTCGATTCACCTGGACATAGTGGGGACTTAGCAGCTTCCTGGTAGAAATGCCGGCAGATTTTTTAATGTGTAGCCAGAAAAAATTGGGAATAGACATTAGATGTCAAATAAAATGAATTAAAAGAAAAAAGCCGGTTATCCGGCTTTTTTCTTTATTCTTATTATTCAATTATTACTTTCCGCGTAACTTGAGAATTCTCATCCCCTATTTTAAGAAAGTAGATACCTCGTTGCAAATCATCTACTTTTATTTCGATTGAGTTACTTCCAGGTTGAGTAACTATTTGCTTCACGATTTTCCCTTCCTGATTGATTAATTGAAGACTAGAAATTTTATTTGAATTCGAGGGAAATTCAATATTGATTTTCTCTGTTGCAGGATTCGGGTAAATTGAGATTTCTTCGACTAAATTATTTGTCGAAAGAATTTCTTCATCTGCCTGTATGATAAGATCATCGATAGCCCAACCCCAGCCAACCGCTGACTGGTCCGAAAATAATCTAAACCTGACAAATATGGTAGTGCCCGGATCAAAAGTTTGGCTTATGTCAATTTCCTGAGGCAACATTATATTCTCTCTACCAGGAAGCCCATTTAAATATGCAGTTCTCCATGCCTGTTCTACATCAGAATCATATCCATCAATAAGAGGTATCCAGTTTACTCCATCAGTGGAGCCTTCAACGATGACATAATCCCAGAATTGGAAATCACCAAATACAGTTCCAGGTTCTCCGGGTTCCACTATGGCTACGTTCTTATATGAAATAATCGGATTGCTTTGGCTGACTATGATCGGAGACTTTATCAGATAGAAGAAGTTCCCATTTTCCCTGTAATTATGTTCACTATGTAGAGCAGTAGATGAAAAATTAGGTTCATCCCGGATAGAAAACCCATCTGCTATAAAATCATCAGCTTCTTTGTTTGTAAATTTTGTTGTGTAGGACTCTACAGGGCTTAGTGGTTTGAATACAAACCCTTTAATGGCTCCGGATTTGTAACCATTTCCCGCTATATAGCCTTCAGCAGAAAAATTGATTTCACCATCGATTCCCAGGTTATCGACACTCACAGAGAATGTACCCAAAGTATCATTTGCTCCCACTGAAAAAACTATTTCTTTATTAGCAAGAATTTGAACAGAATCATATAATTCAAGGTACTGAAGGTCAAATATCTGACTACCATTAGGCGATGTTGCAACACTCACAAAATTAGGAGCATATCTTCTTTCTTTCGCAAGGCCTTCAATATCTACAGACCAAATTCCTCTTCCGTATGTAGCAATCACTACCTGATCATCCTGAATTTTGAAGTCATGGACATTTACTGCAGGGAAGTTTGAATTTGGAAGATTCCAGGTTTCTCCGCCATCTAGTGATTCAACAATACCTATTTCTGTTCCAACCCATATTCTGTCAGTATCATTAGGGAAAACCATAATTGAATTCACCGCAACATCCGGAAAACCATTGGTGCTTTCTTTCTGATCACCTTCGAACCCACTAATGTCTGTCCAGGTTTCACCAAAGTCAGTAGTCTTGATCACTTTTGGTCTACCCTGAAAAGAAAATAATGCAAAAGCAGTGCCTTCTTCACTAGGATGAGGTTTAAATCCAGAACAAAAACCCAAAGGTTCTCCATCATAATTTTCTACTGCTGAAAATGAAAGACCGGCATCCTTTGAAACGAAAAGCTTTTGACTCTGAGATAAGTTTCCACCTGCCCAAACAATATCAGGGTTGGCATCTGAAACCTCTACATCTACAGAGTTATTAAAACTCCATTGATCAACCAATGCTGTAAGATTCCAGCTTCCACCAAAATCATTTGAGTAATAAACACCTCGTGAACCTACAGCATAAAGTCTGTCAGGTCTGTCCTTGGAATTTGCAATTCTTGATCTGAAAGGCCCCTGGCCACTACCTACATCTGTTAGTCCATTTATAGCCAGAAACCAGTTTTGACCACCATCAGTAGTCCTTACCAATTGATTGAACTGAATGGAGCCTATCATTAGGTTTCCATCTCGGTTGTTCCATACTGCTTCAAAACCATCTCCACCAAAAGCAAATTCGTAATTTGTAGAAGCATCAGAAACTACGCCTGCCGGAGTGTACC
>CAYTFO010000245.1:3244-5007 GCA_964437135.1 uncultured Roseivirgaceae bacterium
GTACCAGGTAGAATTGTCCTGCATACCACCAATATAACGATCTTCTCCCGGTGCTTTATCTGCACCATAAAACTGGGTGGTATTATACCCAAAGCTTCTGTAAATGAAAGCGCTGTCCTCTATACCAGGAGCTTTATCTAAAATACTTTCAAAAACCCCTCCATCATTGGTAACAATTATTCTGAATGTAGAATCTTCAGGATTGGTTTCAGAAATAATAATATTATGCTGATCAGGGTGGATTCCCGTTTTATTTACAAAATCCGCATTCGAAAAAGTATTGATATTGTCAAATTGTCCATACGCATCTGATACATTATTGGTAACTCGCAGAAGATTTCCATCCTGATCCGACCCTGGTTCCAGTTTGAATCTAAATAAGTTAACACCACCTACATATACTATATCTCTGTCAAAAGGATGAGCGGTAATTATGTTGTCATACCATCCCTGTCCACCAAGGAAATGCACATTTTCTCCGCCATCAACTTCCAGCACTAATTGCCAGCTTTCCCCCTGGTTTTTACTTACGTATAAATCTGAACCTGAACCTGATGCGCCTCCCTGCATGGATGCCCAGATTCTATTGGGATCTACAGGAGAAGTAGTAATTTCAATCCGGCCTCCATCAATAATTCCTTCAGAAGATTCATTCCAGGTAATACCTCCATCTGTTGATTTAAGAACAAATCCACGATCAATAGCTACAAACTGAACATTGAAATTACCAGCAACATAATCTATATCATCATATCTCTCTGAAGTCGATGTTCTGACTGCGATCCAGGTTTGTCCACCATCTGTGGTTCGGTGAATAGCGGCTTCAAGTCCATCTCCCCAAACACTGTTTCTGGTAGTAGCAACTACTACATTTTCATCATTGGGATCTACAATTAACCTACTCACATTCAGAAAATCAGGAGATTGGTTAACGTCAACAATCTGAGTCCACGTTTCTCCATTATCAGTGGATTTAAATATCCCTGCTCCATCCCAATCAGTGGTAAAATGTTCTCCTGTTCCTGCATAAATTACACTGGGATTATTTTCACTGGACACCAACCAGCTTATGCTCAGATTTGGCAGTTCGCCGGTTACATTTCTCCAGGTGACACCTCTATCTGTAGTTTTCCATAGACCACCGGAAGTTGCTCCCGCAATCCATGTATCTCCCGATGGGTCAGATTTGTCAATAAGGATAGCCCTAGTTCGACCTGCAACATTTCCGGGCCCACGATCTACAAAATTCAACTCTTCGATATCTGTTCTGATGTTTTGAGACCTTTGCTTCAACTTATTCAATTCTGATATTTTATAATTTCCCGAATAAGTTGGATTTTCAAGATCTACAGGGGTTCTAAGTTGTCTTTCGATTTCAGCATGCACCTCAGGCATATCCATTTTTGCATAGCCTAATTTTCTTTTTTCCTTTTTCTCCTGCATGTAACTTTCTAAAGTTAGCTGCTTTCCGGACTGGTGTTTTGAAGTTGCCTTCTCCGCTTCATTTTTTTCAACTCTCGGTATAGAGGTAATGATTTGAAAGGCGATTACTAAAGCGATAGTTAACAGGAAACTACCTAAAATTTTCCTCTTCATATAATATTGTTTTAGTTATTGGTTTTCTTTTGTAATGATTTGATATCAATAAATGATATTTTATTTTCATTTGTTGAGGATGGATCTTTTAGGACTCTGGGGTATTCGACAAGCTTTAATTTCTCTTTATCTACCCATCTTACTTCCCCATAAATCTTTGTGCCAGG
>CAYTFO010000246.1:0-5001 GCA_964437135.1 uncultured Roseivirgaceae bacterium
CTGCATTAGTAAAAGTGACTTTATTCTCATACTGAATTGTAACAGAGATAAGTGGTTTATTTTCACTATCTACAACTCCTCCCCTGTAAGTATATTCCTGAGCAAAAGATAAGCCTGCAAAGAGCATGCTGGCATAAAAAATAAAAATGCCCTTCATGAATCAGAGGTTCCTGAGTTTGGTTATAGTTTCTTTAGGGTTATTTGACTTGAATACAAAACTTCCGGCAACTAACATATTTGCACCAGCATCCACCAGTAGTTTTCCGATTTCGAGGTTTACACCTCCGTCCACTTCAATAATTAATTCCGGGTTTTTTTCATTAGCCATATCTCTCAGTTTTTGTACTTTATTCAATGTGTTTGATATGAACTTCTGTCCACCAAATCCGGGGTTGACTGACATTAATAATACCAGGTCTATTTCTTCAAGGATTGAATCCAATAACTCGACATTGGTATGAGGATTAAGCACAACACCTGCTTTTGCACCAAGCCTTTTTATCTCTGAAATAGTTCTATGAAGATGTTGGCAGGCTTCGTAATGCACTGAAATTATTTCAGCACCACTGTCTATGCAAGACTGCAAATAAGGATCTGCATCTTTGATCATAAGATGAAAATCAAGTGGTTTTTCTGCAATTCTGTTGATTGCCTGAGTAACTGGAAACCCGAATGAAATATTAGGAACAAAAACCCCGTCCATTATATCTATATGGATATATTGAGCATCACTTTCATTGAGCATTTTGACATCTCGCTCAAGGTTAGCAAAATCAGCAGCAAGAACAGAAGGTGAAACAATTGTTTCCGCCATGTTAGTTTTTAATAAGTTTTACAGTTTTTGAAAAGTCCTCTGAATTAATCTTCAGAAAATATACACCCGATTCAACATTATTGACTTCCATTGAGATTATTCCACCCTTATTTTTAAACATCCTTTGTGAAAGCAAACTACCTTTTACATCATATAGCTCTACATTTAATTCAATATCAAGCTCTAACTGCGCTAAATCTATGAATATTTTATTATCTCTAAAGGGGTTTGGAAAAACAGTAATCCCTTCATAAACAATTTTATCGACTGATAGTATGCTTCCTTTGACAGCTTCGAGATAGTTAGGGACTCCATAACCATATAAAGAATCCGGTGACATGGCACGACTAGCGGTATATTTTATCGCATTTATAACCTCTCTGTAATTCCAATCAGGGTTAGCCTGCCATAAACCAGCAGCAAGACCTGCCACAAGTGGAGCGGCATAACTTGTTCCATTTGAACGTGTGATTCTTCCTGACCCTGTAACAATTGTTGTTCCTGATCCCAGTGAAACAACATCAGGCTTAATTCTTCCATCAGCTGTTGGTCCGACTGAGCTAAAGGAAGACTTTGTGTAATCACTTCTAATTGCACCGACTGATAATGTATTCACTCCGTCAGCTGGAGCTGTAATGTATCTCCAACTGCTATTACCTTCATTTCCGGCACTCGTTACAACTAGTATTCCTCTCTCAGATGCCAGATTTGCAGCTTGAGAAACTATAGCTGTTTTTCCATCCATGTCATCATATTCGTAATCAAATGAAGGTTCTTTCCCGAAAACTGAATACCCCAACGAACTATGAATGATATCTGCTCCTGCACTGTCAGCAAATTCTGCTGCTATCAACCAATTGTATTCTTCAATTCTAAATTCACTTCTTACATCTTCAGTCACTGCTAAAATTATTGAAGCTTTGTAAGCAGTACCTTTTATGTCCGGATGATCTGCTCCAATACATGAAAGTACCGCTGTACCATGATCGCTGTATTGGTATGGATTTCCTGAATTATAGACAAAATCTCTATAGGTTAGCAGTCTGTTTTCATTGTGAATTGATGCGAAAGGTTCATATAAGTTTACACCTGTAAATCCTGCATCAAATACAGCTATCGTAATTCCTTCCCCACGATAGTCTGATTCATGCATATCATCCACGTTCATCATCCCAAGCTGCAATTCTGATGTGGCAGAACCTGGAGTAGCCGGAAAAAAATCTTCCGGTTTATCAATTGACACTTTTTCACGGGTAAGCTTTGATCCGGGAGCGATATATTCAACGGTAGCTACGAAACTCAAAGATTCGATGTTATCTACTAAGTCTGCATCCATTTGAACCAGGGCTGCATTCATCCATTTTGAAGTGAAATAAACATCTGCACCTGCTTCTTTTAGTCCTAATATGTATGACCTGTTTACAGGCAGGTCGCTTTCTGTTATCGAAATACCCTGTTTTTCTCTTCTTTGAATAGATTTTTCACTCAGGAACATCTCAGGCATTTCAATTGAAAACTCAGAATCATTTTTATCAGTAAAAAAAACCATATAACGATTTACATCAGCAAATACGGTTTGAATTGATGTGATTAAAATAAATGCTGCAATTACGCTCCTATTCATATGCAACTAACCTTTGATTTAAATATCTGCCTTTCTCCACAATTCCTGATTGTGAATTTATGATATCCCTAAACTTGAAAACTAAACCTATATCTTTTGCATAAATCTCAAATTCAATCTTTTTACCAGTAGTGTTCAATTCTTCATCCAATATTGAAATATAAGCAAATTCTGAATTTAAAGTATCCAGTTGTGATAGACTATCCAATTCATTTGCCTCCAACAGATTCGCTTCAATTATATTTCTATTTCTACTTGAATAAGCATTTTGATCCCAGCTAAGTTCATCGGTCATCGGAAATACCAACTTTACACGATCAATTCCATTTTCTCGAATAATTAGATTTTTATCATCTTTTCGAAGCGTCCACAGGCTATCCAATTTCCATTCGCTAACGCCAATATTTCGTTTCTCTCTGGACAAAATGAATGAAATATTATCTCCATTTTGCAAAGTATCTACTATTCTTTCCCTCAAAAAATATTGTAAAGTGTCTGTTCCTGTAATTTCCGTTTGAAATTCTGTTACTCGATAAGTACGGGATATTGATAACGGATAAAAATTTGAACTGTCAGGCTCAGGGATATCCTTAAACTGATCTGAACATGCAAAAAGAATAACAAATACAAAAAAAGAAATATACTTCATTTATCTAATTATATGTTTGTAGTTCCTGATTTTGCATACGGCTTTGCTGAAAGCTTTTACTTATCCATCCACCACCAATCACATCATCACCTTCATAGAAAACTGCTGCCTGGCCCGGTGCAATAGCATGAACTCCATTCCCAAAATATACTTTCATGGTATCCCCAACCTGCTCTATAACGGCAGGTGAACCATTATCATTGTATCTTACTTTTGTAATTGTATCTTTTCTTTCACCTTCAATACTTTCATATTTTTGCATATTGAGTTGATTGACGTACATTCCATCCCTTGCCAGTTCATCGAAAGTGCCCAGCACCACACGATTTTTTTCCTGTTGAATTTCAGTAACATACACAGGATAACCCAAAGCTATCCCGAGACCTTTTCTTTGGCCAACTGTATAAAAAGGATATCCTTCATGAGTTCCAACTACTGTACCATCTTCCAGCACAAACTCTCCTCCCCTTACTTCATCTTCCAGTTCTGGTTTTCTTCTTTTCAAAAATCCTCTGTAGTCATTATCCGGAACAAAACATATCTCATAGGATTCGGATTTAGTTACCAATTCAATAAACCCTTTTTGACGGGCCATTTCTTTGATCTCGGTTTTATGTAGATCTCCTAATGGAAATATCGTCCTACTTAATGACTCCTGAGAAATCCCCCATAAAGCATAGGATTGATCTTTGTTTTGATCTTTTCCTTTTGATACCACGTATCTGCCATTTTCCTCTCTTATTTTGGCATAGTGACCAGTTGCGATATAGTCACATCCCAATTTGTCTGCTCTCCTTAATAATGCATCCCATTTTATGTGTGTGTTACACAAAACGCATGGATTTGGTGTCCGACCACTTAGATACTCATTGGTAAAGTGATCAATAACATAATCTCCAAATTCGTCTCTGATGTCAATGATGTAATGTGGGAATCCCAGGTTCACTGCGATATTTCGTGCATCATTAATTGAATCCAGGCTGCAACAGCCTGTTTCCTTTTTACTTCCTCCTGAAGTGTTGTAATCCCATGTTTTCATGGTCATTCCAATCACTTCGTAGCCTTGTTCGTGTAGCATCACTGCAGCGAGAGAACTATCAATCCCCCCACTCATTGCTACTAAAATTCTTCCTTTTTTACTCATAATTTTGCTTTTCGCCGGGTTCACAGCCGCGGTTTACGCTTTCTAACAAACAAAAAAGAACGAATGAATCGTTCTTTTTTGCAAAAATACATACTTAATAGTAGAAAAGCTATTCAACCGGTACTTCAAAAAGCAATGCCTGCTTTGGATCCTGAAGTACACTATTGCTCACTGTTCTTTGATCTTCCGGATAGCCCTGTGATCGAACATCTGTATCAGAAATAGTAATACCATAAAAAAGAAAAATATCGCCTTCCTGGATTTCGTTGATATCTAAACCTAATGTGGTTGCTAATTCGGTTGTAGGAATACTTACGGATTCTGGAAAATCAGTGATAGTAACCAGACGCTGACCCTTTGTTGTTTCTTCTCCTCTCACCAAATCAACAAACAACTCATAGCTTTTTACGTCACCTGTTGCATCACTGAAATCCGCATCAAAGGATAGACTGGAAAGGTTACTAATTGTAAAAAACTCAGTTCTGTTTTCCATGGTAACAAATGCAGCAGTCGGAAAATCAGGTGTATTATCATCATCATTGTTGCAGGAAGTGAAGGTAGCGACTAACCCTGCTCCTAATAATATTAGTAATAATTCTATGTATCTCATATCTTTTATTGATTCTAATGATTTAATGCAAAATTGGTCATGTTTCTTATAAATATTAACATTATTTTACCAGAATTAATTTTAAATAATCAATCATATATAATGAGATGTGTTTTTTTAATTGATTGATGCATTTGCATCTGTTGTTTAATACTGAATA
>CAYTFO010000247.1:0-4898 GCA_964437135.1 uncultured Roseivirgaceae bacterium
ATTGATAGTTGTCTGAACATCGTAATATTTATAGGCAGCTTTTGCTGATAAATTTTCCAAAATTTCGTATTTCGATTCTATCTGAAAACTATGTGACCGTGAATTTCCATTTAGATTGTAAATATTTAATTCTCTTGAGTTTTGATCCAGATCATAAATCAATTGATTTTGAAAATATGTGTAGAAGTAGTCAAAAATAAGCGTAAAGTTTCTTTCACCTATTTTTTGTTCTGAAACCAGGCTGGTTCCAAGATTCCAGGACTCTTCAGGCTTAGGAGATTCATTTACGATCACATTTCTCGAAGAAAAAAGGAAATTATTTCCTTCTATGAAGGGGTTAGGAACCCGATAACCTTTACCTGCTGCTACTCTCACCGTGTTTTTTTGATCAAATTGATATCTGGCATGAAATCTCGGTGACCAAAATGTTCCAAATACACTATTATAGTCAACTCTTCCACCAGCGACTAAAGTAAATTCGTCTATAGGCATGAAGGAATATTCAAAAAACGCACCAGGTACTATTTCAGTCCGTTCAAAAGTAGAGTCATTGTATGCTTCTTCAAATTCATCATATAGAAAGCTTACACCAGTTTTATATTGATGAAATGTATTTCCAATGATATTTTGGTTAATAATATTTAAATAACCTGTTTTTTCATTTCCGGAATAAGTGTTTCTTCCAAACCCGGAATTAACTTCATTGTAAGAAATTGAATAAATGAAGCCCCAGCCTTTGTAAGGAGTCGAAGGAAATAATAAACCAGTTTTACCAAAGACTTCAAGTCTATTGACCAGATTTGCATATCCATATTGTGGACTTGTTTCATGGTTTTCTCCAAAATCAAAGCCTAGCTGTCCACCAGCTTTTTGGTCGCTCATGAAATTTATTCCTATCTGAGAAACCAGTTTTTCACTTTCGTACTTATACCTATTCAGTACATTAAATTGCCTGGATTTCGGTAAATCCATAAAACCATCATTATTATTGTCGATTTCTGTTGGAAGATAATCCGCATGAACTAAGAATGCCGAAGACCATTTCTCATTTAATTCAAATCGGGTATTTGCATTCAATTCGGTTCTTCCGAAAGAATTCAAATAGGCATTTAAATACAGTTTTTCACCTATCTCAGGTTTTTTAAATTCCAGGTTGATCTGACCCGACATCGATTCATAACCATTCACTACACTTCCTGCACCCTTTCCTACATCTATAGATTGAATCCAGGTGCCTGGTACAAATGATAAACCCTGTCTGCCGATTAAGCCACGGATTAACGGAACATTTTCACGATTGATTTGAACATATTTTCCATCCAGTCCCAACATCCTTATGGTTTTCGTGCCGCTTATTCCATCTGAGAAACTAACATCTACCGATGCATTGGTTTCGAAGCTTTCAGACAAATTACAACACGCTGCTTTCAATAGTTCAGCTTCTGATATTACCTCAACGTGTTTTGATTCAAGATTATCAAAGAATGTTGAGGAACTACTCACCACAATTTCATTCAGAGCTGCTGTAGATTCTTTCAAAACAATCTCAAAGTATCTTTTGGAGTGAATAGAAAGAGTATCAGCTGTATATCCTGTAAATGATATTGCAATTTTAGATAAATGGCTATTTACAGATAATTCAAACTCACCGTTAATGTCAGATATTGTTCCATTTTCAGTGTTGAGTACTACTACGGTGGCACCTATTAATGGTTCTTTCTGCTCATCAAGGATGAGGCCATTAATTTTTATTTTTTGACTTAATAATAAGTTATATGATAGAATTAAGAATACGTATAAATAAATTCTCATTACTAGTTAGTTTGAGTAAGTAATCTGTTAAAGACTATAGGGAATCAAACTTCTAGTATCAAATAAGAAAGGATTGTATATCTACTGAAATATCTGTTATAAGTAGGGGAGGCTTATAAGTAAAATAATTTTCAATTGAGGATTTATCTCTACTATCCTCAATTTCAAAATAGACATCTCTTACAGTAATCTCAATTGAATAGAAATCAACACTAATATTTACTGGTTTTTGGATATCTTCAATTGATGAGGCCAGATGAATTTCTGAATCTTTGCAACAATCTGACATTGAGGATTCCTGTTCATCCATTCCATCACAGTGTTTGTGGTCGATGATTGAAATGGATTTAACCATTCCCATGCAGTAGTGCTTTTTAATTGACAACCCTGATGTAGAGATCAGAATAATTACAATCAAAAATATACTTGATATGGATTTGATAAATTTCACCTATGCAAAAATACGAAAAATCAATTAATTAGTTTTCCTCTCTGATTAATTCACCACTAAAACCTGCATTAGCAAGCTTCTTTTTAATATATTCAGGTTCTATTTCTTCTGATTCTACAAGAAGTATTCGCTCCTCAGAACCTAAATCGACATTCCACTTTACAATGTTACTATCCTCATTGAGATGTGGTGTGACTGCTGCAATACACCCATTACAATTGATGTTAGTTTTAAATTTATACGTATTGGTCATTTCTTCCTGATTTGAGAGCAATTTAGAATTAAAAAATTTTAATCTTAGACTGTTTAAAACTACCGATACAGAACTTAATGACATTGCAGCAGACGCAATCATAGGATCAAGTAAAAATCCGGTACTGGAATAAAGAACGCCAGCTGCTATTGGAATACCAATAATATTGTAAATAAAAGCCCAGAATAGGTTCTGCTTTATAGTTTGCATAGTCTTATCTGAAAGTTCAAGAGCTACAGGGACGTAACTCAGTTCTGAGGTGGTTAATGTCATTTTAGCCACATCTATAGCGATATCAGAACCTTTGCCCATAGCTATGCTTAGGTCAGCAATTGCAAGTGCTTCAGAATCGTTTATGCCATCACCGACCATTCCTATCTTTTTGCCCTTTTGTTTAAGATTTTCAATATATTCTGCTTTATCACTCGGAAGCATTGAATGTTGAAAGTTTTTGATCCCGACCTCTTTGGCTACTTTATTAGCGATCTCTGCTCCGTCTCCTGTAAGCATTTGAACTTCTATGCCTTTCTCAAGTAAGCTTTGAATTGCCCTTTTTGAGCTTTTCTTTATTGGATCGGTAAATGAAAATACGGCATATACTTCACTTTTATCAAAAAAATAAACAATGGTCGCAACAGGATCAGATAAAAGCTCAGCAATGTTGATTTTTTGTACGGGTCCTTTTTCATTCAGAAGTTTTTCATTTCCAACATATAAAGTCGTTCCATTTTTGAAAACACCGGTTATGCCTTTTCCTGGAATATTTTCAAAGGAGATAAGTTGGTTACTATTTGATTCTACATTTTTAAGAGATGCAACAACTGGATTTGAAAGTGGGTGAGAAGATTTGCTTTCCAATAGTTTAAGTTCTGACTTAAATTGCTCCTTTAGCCAGTGAAACTCATTTAATTCCGGCTTACCTTTGGTAATTGTACCAGTTTTATCCAGTATGATAGTGTCTATTTTTCCACTTATTTCAAGACTATCAGCATCCTTAATCAGAATATGATTTTCGGCCGCCTTACCAATACCTACCATCAAAGCAGTAGGGGTTGCGAGTCCTAAAGCACACGGGCACGCAATGACAAGAACAGAAACGCTCGCAATAAATGCCTGGGTTAAGTAAGAACTCCCTCCGATGCTCAGCCAAAGTATAATGGTTAAAATGGCAATAACAATAACAGCAGGAACAAAGTATGAAGCTACTTTATCAACAATTTTCTGAACGTTAGCTTTACTATTCTGAGCATCTTTGACAGCTTTAATTATTTGAGCAAGAACAGTATCATTTCCTACTTTTTGAGCCTTAAAAATTAAAGTTCCGTTTTGATTGATAGTCCCAGCAAATAGTTTATCTCCCACCATTTTTTCTTTAGGCAGAGGTTCTCCATTAATAGAGCTTTCATCAACGAAAGAATCACCTTCAATAACTGAACCATCAACCGGTATTTTTTCACCAGGTTTTACAAGTATATGGTCTTCAACCTGTACATCAGAAATTTCTACTTCGGATTCATTTCCATTCTTTAAAACAATACAACTCTTTGGTTGTAAGCCGATTAGTTTCTTTATGGCAGAGGATGTGTTTGACTTCGCTTTTTCTTCCAGCAACTTCCCTAATGAAACAAAAGCAATGATTACTACACTTGCCTCATAATATACATGAGGTTCAAATCCCCGATTAACTAAAAATTGTGGGAATACTGTATTGAAAACACTGTAAATGAAGGCAATGCCTGTACTCAATGAAACCAATGTGTCCATGCCGGACTGGAAATGTCTGGCCTGTCGGAATGCACGTACAAAATAATCCCTTGCGAAATAGAATAAAACCGGGATTATTAAAAGCAGAGAAATCCATTTTCCAGGTACCCAGTCCATAAAACCCATACCTAAAACCACAACAGGTATGCTCAGTATTGAAACCCAGATAGTTCTTATTTTCAATTCCTGGTATTTCTCTTTTTTAAGCAGATCTTTCTTTTCTTCTGTATTTTCTTCTTCCAGAATCAAATCGTAACCTATCGAATTAACGATAGATTTGAGCTTTTCCTGAGTTAATGAAGATTCATATTTAACGGAAACAGAATGGTCAGCATAGTTCACATTAGCCTCAGCTACACCTTCTGTATTTTTTAGCATTGTTTCTACGCTTGAAGCACATGCCGCACAAGACATACCAGTAACTGGAAACTGCTTTGAAATAAGATCCTGGTATGTTATTTGAGTGTCTTTCATGGAACCAATTGCAAATTTCTACAATCTATTTCAGTATATAAATTTTATTAAAGCTGATTTTAGTCAAAGCCCTGATTGTATAGAATATGTTGAACACAAATTTGGTTCCAGGATTTACAAATTTTTGATCAAAGGAAAAATCAG
>CAYTFO010000248.1:0-4873 GCA_964437135.1 uncultured Roseivirgaceae bacterium
GAGTAGTTTCCATTCGGCTTTCAACATTTGACCTTCGCCTACTATGTCAGTGTACATTACTGGCCTAAAACCTATAATCCCGAAGGGATGAAATTCCCATAACCCCCGAATACCATGGCCATCCTAAAAACCCCGAAGGGGTGACAGTTGAACGTAAATAGAGAAATAGTGAACTAGTTTGCCCGATGAGGAGCGAGGCGGGCTTGCCGGCGACAGAAAGGAGTCGGGGGAAATAGAAAATAGTGGATGTCGTAGATGTCGTGGTAGAGTAGTTTCCATTCGGCTTTCAACATTTGACCTTCGCCTTCTATGTCAGTATATGTAACTGCACTAAAGCCTATAATCCCGAAGCGATGAAATTCCCGTAACCCCTGAATACCATGGCTATCCTAAAAACCCCGAAGGAGTGATAGTTTCAGCGACACCCCAGACTATCGTATTAATCTCCTCAACCCGAGACTACCAGCTTTTCCAGGCATTTAACCCAGGTTTTTTCCACATTTAAGCTGGGAACCAGATCCCATTGTTCCCCACCTGCTTCGATGAATTCCTCCTTATATTCCTGTCCTACCTCAATTGTGGTCTCCAGACAATCTGAAACAAAAGCCGGTGAAAATGCAAGTACTTTTTTGATACCTTTTTCAGCCAACTCCTCCAAAACATCCTCAGTGTACGGTTTAACCCATGGATCTTTTCCAAGTCTGGACTGAAAGCAAACAGTATATTTTTCCTTTGGAATGCCTAGCTTTTCCGCAACCAAACGCGTTGTTGCAAAGCATTGAGCTCTGTAGCAGAATCTGTTTTTATCGATTAGTTTATTGCAACAGCTACCCAGTTTGCATTGGTTACCTACGGATGCTTTTCGTATTTGTCTTTCGGGCAAACCATGATAACTAAACACAAAATGTTCGTATTCAGCATTTTCCGTCAGCTTTTTACCCTGATCGACAATTGTCTGAATAAACAACTCGTCTTCAAAAAACTGAGAAGTAAACTTGATGGTTGGAATTACCTGCCACTTCATGGTAATCTCCATTACTTTATCAATCACCGATCCAGTGGTTGCAGATGCATATTGTGGGAAAAGTGGGATTACATGAATCTCAGGACAATTCGCTTTCTTCAATAAGTCAAGCGCAGACTGTATGGATGGATTCTGATACCTCATTGCATATTCTACCAGGTATTCGTCTCCAACTGCTTCCTGTACAAGTTCTTTCAGGTCCTCAGTATAATATTTTAATGGTGATCCTCTTTCTGTAAACAATTTTCGATATTCCGCTGCTGATTTTGGTGCTCTGAATGGAGCTATGATACCATTTACAAGGAGCCACCTCGGAAATGAAGGGATATCCACCACCCTTTTATCCATCAAAAACTCTCTCAAATATTTTCTTACATCAGCAACAGCTGTTGAATCCGGTGTGCCCAGATTGACCAGTAAAACTCCCTTTTTCGTCATTTATCAAGATAATACATTCGCTTCCCAGATGATGATTGCATAGACAATAAATCTTACAAATCTGAAAAGCGAAAACCACATAAATTTTCTAAAATTATAGTTCACTGCTCCTACCAACATACAAACTCCAGAAAAAGGAATTGGAGTAAGAGCTGCTACTACTACTAAGAAACCACCATAATTGTTGAAATGAACTTCAAATCTCCCGAAAACATTTTTCTTCAATGCTTGATAAAGCTTGGTTGTATTAAAATATGAGCCAATAAAATATCCAATAATACCTGCTATGTACGAAATGAAAGTTAGTACAATTATATTCTGAATGTATATATCTATTGCTTCCTGTCTAGCCGCCCAAAACATAAATATTTCAGGTGGAATGATACCGAATACAATCTCTGAGGTAAGAAAAATAGTGTAGATGAGAGTGACATTATCATATACCGGTCCCAGCCATTCTTTAAAATCAAAGTTGAGATATTTTCGGGCAAGAATATATAAAATAACTATAGCGGCTAACCACAAAAACCCTCTTACAAGATTTCTCAACAAAAACCTGGTTCTTTCTTGAGCTGTAGGATGCGGGTGTTGTTCTGACATATAAGTTGAGTCTCTTGACGAGAAGTCTGCAAAAATAACGTTCTGGTTCAATATCTAAGCGCCAGACTTAATTTTTTGTTTAATTTGGAAGCTAACTTCAAAATATGGATCTATCAATTCAGTATATCTTCCATTGTAGTCAGTTAACATTATTTTAACCGCGTAGTTCAGGCGGTTTATTGCATCTGCCTTATAATCCTGGCGATTACCCGGATGGTAAATAAGGAACTTGATGATTGGAAAGAGTTCTTTTCTAAACTCCCTTAGTGTGTGCTGAAAATCACGTTTTTCTTCCAGTTCTTTTACAGCTTTATCTGAAAAAGCCTTAACCGACTTCAGCAATTGCACACAGATTTGTGACCAGGGTGTCGAATTCCTTTCGTATTTAACTATTTCTTCTGAACAAAAAGATGATAAAATTCTAATTGGTGTACATAATTGTTGAGATGAAGTGAACACATCCGGTTGCCACAAAATTTCACGAAAGGTAAATAGCTCTGGCAGCAACTCTGTATCATATGTTGAATCACTATTTACCTTTAATAGATCGGATATTCCAAGGTCCTCAATCACCACCTCACCAAGGTATAGTGAACATTTCCACCCTTTTTCCTGCTCATTGATCTGATCCAGGAAATTCCATATTTCTGAAGCCGAAATCTTCATTTTATTTCACTGAACCGTCAAATTACTAATAAAATCTGATTGAAATTGACCTTAATATAAAAGAAATATGAAATAAATAACCATTTGATAACAACCATATTAATACTTCCTGTGTCAAAAAATAGTATGCTTGCATAACAAATTATGAGAACTAAGATATCACCGTGTTTCTTCGATGGGATTAAGTATATCTCTATCGACGATTTACCCATTGATCAAAACATGATGTTCAGTGATTGGGTAACTACATCCAGTTACTTGCTTACACCCTCGCAAAATAAAATGGGTGAAAAAGGACTGGTCAAATACGAGGACTATGAATACTGGTTTCAAAACCATTATTTAGCAGAAAAGGACTGGGATCAAATTCTTTGATTTCAGCTAACGTATTTGTAGTTTAATTCCACAACTCTCCTTACCTTTACGTAATGGAGAAAAGGTGGACTATCAAAAAATTTCCCGAAAAAAACAAGGTTGAATCGCTTGCCGATTCCCTAAATATCCATCCAAATATTGCCGCATTGCTGATCCAAAGGGGAATTGACTCCTTTGAGAAAGCCAAAGCTTATTTCCGCCCCGGTATTGAAGATCTCCATAACCCTTTTTTGATGAAGGATATGGACAAAGCAGTCAATAGACTCACGGACGCTGTTTTCTCCAATGAAAAAATCTTAATCTATGGTGACTATGATGTTGATGGTACCACTTCTGTCAGCATGACCTACGGATTCTTAAAGAAATTCACTAAAAACATTGAATATTACATTCCTGACAGATACAAGGAAGGTTATGGGGTGTCTATACAGGGAATTGAATACGCAGCTGCGAAAGATTTCAGTCTTATTATTTCATTGGATTGTGGAATTAAAGCAGTTGAGAATATAGCCTACGCCAACAGTCTTGGTATTGACTTTATTGTATGTGATCATCACAATGCTCCGGAGGTTCTACCTGAAGCGCTTGCAGTTCTTGATCCTAAAAGAAAAGACTGTAAGTATCCCTACAAGGAACTCTCAGGGTGTGGAGTCGGATTCAAAATGTTACAGGGTTTTTGCATCCAGAACACAATCGATGAGTCCGAACTATTTCAGTTTCTAGACCTCGTTGCGGTCAGTATTGCATCAGATATAGTTCCTATAACAGGTGAAAACAGAGTTCTTGCCTATTTTGGACTAAAAAAACTGAATCAAAAACCTCGTGCCGGCCTGCAATCATTAATACAAATTTCCGGGATTCGGCCTCCCATTGATGTTACCAGCATTGTGTTTTACATTGGTCCCAGGATCAATGCTGCAGGCAGGCTTACGCATGCTAAAGAATCTGTAAGACTGCTGGTGAGTGAAAATGAGGATGAGTTGTTTGAATTCTCTGATCAATTAAATTCCCGTAACAGCGAACGAAAAAATTTTGATAAGGCCATTACTGAAGAAGCACTTGATCTTATCAACTCTACTGATGAATGGAAAAATGCACGCTCAACCGTACTCTTTAAAAACAGTTGGCATAAAGGGGTAATAGGGATAGTTGCTTCCAGATGTACAGAGCATTATTATCGCCCAACGATCATACTAACTGAATCCAATAAAATGGCAACAGGTTCTGCACGCTCAATAGAGGGATTTGATATTTATGAAGCAATCAGCGAATGTTCAGATCTTCTTACACAATTTGGCGGTCACACTTTTGCAGCCGGGCTTACTATGGAAGTAGACAAAGTAGATGATTTTCGTAAAAGATTTGAAGAAGTAGTTTCCAGTAAAATTACTGACGAAATGCTGATACCCAAAATAGAGATTGACCTGGAAACTGACTTTGATTTTGTCAATTTTAAAAATCTTAATATCATTTCTCAGATGCAGCCTTTCGGTCCGCATAACATGGCTCCACTTTTTATGACAGAAAATGTTTTTGTCTCTTCTGAGCCCATAACCTTAAAAGAAACACACCTCAAATTATATCTGAAAACCAAAGATTCAGATGAAATTTATGAAGCAATTTGTTTTGGTCAGGCAGAAAAAGCTTCTCAAATCAAGATCAATGAAACCTTCAGGATTGTTTATAGTATTGAAGAAAACAACTACAAGGGCATTAAAACACTTCAACTAAACGTCAAGGATATAAAATTCTATCGTTAATTTACCCCTC
>CAYTFO010000249.1:0-4867 GCA_964437135.1 uncultured Roseivirgaceae bacterium
AAAGTGCCGCTGATCCTTGCAGTAAACAGGATGGATATTGCAAAAAAACAGAACGTGTCAATAAATCTCCAGCTTCTTGAAGAAAAACTTGGATGCGCGGTAATACCGTTAAGTGCCGTAAACAGCAAGGAAGTGTCTGTGTTTAAAGAGAAGCTGTTTGAGCGTTTCAATAAAAAAAACATTCCAACAGCAAAAATCTGTTATCCAAATGAAATTGATACATATATCAGGAAGTGGAAAGAGGGCCTGAAACCGTTGGCTGAAAGGTTCAATACCACAACAAAATGGTGCGCTGTTAAACTCCTTGAAAACGACCCTCTGGTATGCAGAGAAGCATATGTATCAGGAGAAGTAAATAAACAGGAAAGGGATGATGCTGTAAGTGAAATAGAAAATCTTCATAAGGAAGATATTGATATAATTATAGCTGATTTCCGGTACGGTTTTGTCCACGGCCTTGTGCTGGATGTTGTCCATCGGCTTGTTGATAAACAGGCCTTGACTGATACTATCGACTCTGTTGTATTAAACCGTTTCACGGGTATTCCTGTTTTTTTGCTGGTAATGTACCTTACTTTTTTTGTTTCAATTAATATCGGCAGTGTTTTTATAGGTTTCTTTGATTCTCTTTTTGGCGGAATATTTGTGGACGGAACCCAGCACATATTAACAAAAATCTCCGCTCCGGCGCTGCTTGTCACCGTCTTGTCTAATGGAGTTGGTACCGGTATTCAGACAATAGCAACATTTGTTCCGATTATTTTCTTTATGTTTTTCATGCTGGCTATCCTTGAAGATTCGGGATATATGGCGCGTGCCGCCTTTGTTATGGACAGGTTTATGCGGATCCTTGGACTTCCGGGAAAAGCTTTTGTGCCGATGATTGTGGGGTTTGGGTGTACGGTTCCCGCTGTTATGGGAACAAGGATTCTTGAAAACCGGAGAGACAAGCTGCTAACCGTGTTTTTGACCCCCTTTATGTCATGCGGCGCGCGTTTGCCGGTGTATGTCCTGTTTGGGGCCGCTTTCTTTCCCAAAAATTCCGGCTTTATTGTGTTCTCTTTGTATGTTACGGGAATATGTATAGCAATGTTGTCAGGTTTCCTGTTGAAGAAGACCCTCTTTAAAGGGGACTCCTCTCATTTTATTATGGAACTTCCTACCTACAACAGGCCCCGTATTAAACATATAATGCTGCATACGTGGCTCAATCTCAGGGAGTTTATTTACAAAGCGGGAGTATTAATTGTTACCGCTGTTTCAATCCTGTCTATTTTGAATACTGTTGCCTTTGACGGCTCTATTGGAAATGAAGAAAATGGCACGTCTGTTCTTGCTGTTGCCGGAAAGGCAATAAGTCCTGTAATGAAACCAATGGGAATAGAGGAAGACAATTGGGAAGCGACTGTCGCTTTACTGACCGGAATTTTCGCCAAAGAATCCATAATCGGTACTCTTAATTCCCTTTATACACAAACAAAAGAAGAAGAGAACATAAATGAATTTTCGTTATATGATGTTTTTTCCGGTTCATTCTCTTTATTACAAAATGAATTAAAAAGATTGGTGCATTTTATTGCCGATCCGCTTGGATTAACATCGTCAGGTCCCGAAGTTGACGAGGGAAGCCCCATAATACAAAAACTCCGTGAAAATTTTATTCATGGAAAAGCGCAGGCCTACGCGTTTTTATTATTTGTTTTGATATACTTTCCCTGCGTTGGAGCGCTTGGGGCAATCTTTAAGGAGGTTGGCAATATTCTTGGAAGTTTAATTATAATATACTCAACTCTTCTTGCGTGGATAGTATCCAGCCTCTTTTTCCAGATTGTGTATTTCCGCTCTGTTATATATACATCGATTGCTGTGTTATTGCTCCTTTTTGTTTGTATAACATTTCAACTCCTTTCGAAATTAGCATATTTTAAGAAGCTTACAGGGGAAACTGAACAGTGATTTTGTCACAGATAAAACAGCACCTAAAAGAGAACAGCGGTTTAACAATACCACAAATACAGTATAAAACAGGATATGACAGGGCTGTAATTGAACAGGCTATACATACCTGGATCGAAAAAGGAAAAGTAACAGCCGTGGTACAGGAAAATCCCTGCGCGAAATGCCTTGTATCATGTGTATCAAAAAGCTGTGCGGAAGAGGAGACACTATATTGCTGGATAGAATAATAATTTATGGAGTTGTATGATTTTGGGTATAGGTTTTTTTCTTGATGTATGATGACATATAGTGTGAAGTTTCCTATTAAGAAAAAGAGCAAAGCCCGACAGGATGCCTGATGCAATGGTATTAATTGGCGTACCCCTTTTAAATATTGTTGAATATAATTAAATAGAAATCTCGGATAATGTATATGCCTGTAGAAACCGAAATTATTGTCCCTTTTATACTCATGCTTACAGCTTTATTTATTATTGGTATAAGCTATTTATGGCTGCTGATTAATGCTTTTAGAGAACATATCCTCTGGGGCCTTGGTATACTCTTTTTCCCGATTGTTTTGCTGGTTTTTCTGATTTTACACTGGAAAAGGGCCTACAAACCTTTTCTGTTAAGTCTTTTCGGTATATGTTTCCTGATAATTAGTTTTTTCACAGTTTATGATACGGAATTTATGAATAGTTTTTCTAATGAATATAAAGAGGCCCAACTGGATACGGTTTCTACATACACTATCCCTGATATAAACCTGCAAACCGCTGATGATCCTCCAGTTACATACAGTTTAACCCTGTTTTTGTATTATGAACCTGATACACAACTAAATGATGAAATTGTCCAAAGGAATGATCAGATTAGCAGGCTTGCCGCCATAGTATTACGAGGAAAGAACCTGAATGAAATTAATACAAAAGAACAGCAGAAACTGCGTTCGGAAGAATTAAAGGCGCATATTAATCAGATATTAGTATCGGGTACACTAACTGATGTGGCAATCGATAATCTCATTGTTTCCCCGGAATAATTTTATTCTTTACACGCAAATTAATTGATCACAAAGTGTCTTATTAGATGAATATTTTCGAAGTACCCGGTCAAAGAGAATATTTTTAGAGGATCCTATTACTGATTCAGGATGTAACAATGAAAAAGTTACAAATTGTGTTACTCATTATTGCTGTTTTTATAGTGTTTGCCTGTACAAGCACACAAAATAAAATTGCTGACAACCAGCCGATTGATTATTACTATAAGATTCTGGATAAAGACGTAAATAAGAAAATATCGTTAACAGAAGAAGAGAATGCCCAGTTTATGAGCCAGAACATTATTACTACTTTTTCGGATGAGAAAACAAAAGAGAAAGCTGTAAGGTATTATATTGCTTCGGCTAATATATTGATGAATTCAAAGGAAGAGAAAGAGATTATGCGCCTTGCCCGGTATGCCGAATCGGAAAACGCATTAGTACAATATGGCATATTGTTAAGTTTTAACAGGGCTTTGCATTATTATGAAAATTATGGAGCACGGTCCAAATACAACAAGAATATTCCGCATAAAAAATTCTATCACGTCTATATTAAAGAACTTTCCAAACAGTATCAGAGCAGCCCAAATTCATGTATCAGCATCTGCGCGCTAAAAGCATATAAAAGGACCAATTCACTTTATATACCTGGAAGAATATAAGGGTCTATCTATACATGGTTCCGTAGAGCGAGTTCATCCGGGTGGGGATGAAGATAATATTGTTTTTTTAAATACGGTTCATTATATTTTCTGACAAAATGGTTTAAAAGAGTTATCGGCACAATTAATGGAACAATCCTGCTGTGGTATGACTCGATCAATTCAACAACTTCCTGTTTTTCGTCAGATGTAAGCTGTTTCTTAAAATATCCAGCAATGTGCTGGAGAACATTGGTATGTTTTTTTACGGTACTCTTAAGATTTATTGTTTCGACAAGTTCATTATGGTAGCTTTCATAGATCTGGTCTAAAGGATTAAGGGAAACTTCAGCAGTAATTTTCCCAAGTTTTCTCAGCTTTTCGGGACTGTGCGACATCAGTAAAAGTTTGTGTGTAGTGTGAAATTCGATTAGTCCGTTTTTGGTCATGCCTGTCTTAATTAAATCTTTCCATCTTTTTATAATGAAAATCCTTTGAATAAAATTCTCCCGTAAAACCGGATCATGCATTCTGCCGTCATCTTCTACAGGAATTTTTGGAAAGTGGTCCATAAAAGCACGGGCGAAAATGCCGACTCCCTTTTTTTCAGGCATTCCCTTTTCATTGTATACCTTTATCCTTTCCATTCCGCTTGACGGGGAACTGTGCTGAAAAATAAAACCGCACAATTCTTCCTTTTCAAGCTGTTTCAGGCGGCCGGGGATCCATGAAGTCATTTTATCAGTTACATCTATCCCGGTCTGGCGTGTTATAAGGCGGGGACTTTCTCTTTTGCCGACAAGTCTCATTGCTTCTCTGGGTATGCTCATACCGCATTCAACTTCCGGACACACAGGTATAAACTCAACATATCTTCCAAGTATATTCACAAGATAATTGTCTCTTTTATGGCCTCCGTCATAGCGGACATTTTCGCCAAGCAGGCATGTGCTTATCCCGATTTTTATTTTTTCATTCATAAAAAACCCCCATAAATTGAAAAGATATCTGATTTTATTTAATTTTCAAACTAAAAAAGAATTGAATATTCCAGATAGTGCTGATATATTAAAAAAAAGCGGCCGCTCAACAGTATCGAGGTTATTAAACACTTTTAGTGATGTTATATCCGTTTATATGTACATATTAGGAATCTCGAATAATGAAAATTGTTGTCCGGGTACTTCGAAAAATTCCTATTTATGGGCCATTAGAGACGATTAACGACTGTCTTAAT
>CAYTFO010000250.1:0-4793 GCA_964437135.1 uncultured Roseivirgaceae bacterium
AATTCGGGACAATTCGGGACATGATGGGACACCCCCTTTTTTTTCTGATTTTTTCATTCTACTATTGAGCAAGCTTAACGCGCGCAATTAGCCTAAGCGGTTTTCCGAAAAGCTTGGATAGAGTAGGGATAATTTTAAATATTAGAAAAATGAAACGATTTTATAGAATTTTCGGACTTACACTTTTTCTTTTTACTTCAGCATCTGCAAGTTCACTATTTGCAGATACTGGATGTATAGGTGCTCAGGATATGTGCGTAGTTGTTTGGGAGTGTACGAATTGTAATGGGCAGGAGGGAGACCAGGAGGAAATAATCATAATTGAAGATTTCAGGGAATTTAACATTCAATGAGATTTATTATTACATTGTTTAAAAAAAGTATCCTTAGTTGGGTACTTTTTCTTTTACTTTATTCCTGCCAGAAAGCACAGCTTAAAAAGGAAAATCTAATTATAAATTCAAATAAATTTTCCAAAACATTTACTGTAAAATCAACTATAATTCCTCTTCCTTTTTATACCTATTCACCATTTAGGTTAACTGTTTCTGATTCTCTTCTATTTTTTGCAGACAATAGAGATGATAATCAATTACTTGCCATTGTCCCAATCGAATATCCTAATGAATCAATCAAAATTATAAAAAATGGTACAGGGCCAGAAGAACTTACTTCAATTGGCTCAATCAATATTATTGGAGACTCAATTGTTGTTTTACTTGACGCACAGACGCAGCGGTACTTAAGATTGAATTTTAAAACTACAAACAATTTACAGGGCTCAGCAATAACCAGTAAAATCCCTACGGATTCAAAAAGGAATCCATTGGTTAGGACGGCAATATTTAATGATAGTTTGATGATTTCCTATTGCATGGGGGTAGATTCCCTAAGATTCTCAGTTAGAAATCAATACTTCCAGCCTAAAGGTATTTCTTTTGCACCTTACCCCGAGATAATTCAAATTGAACCGGTTTTACTTAAGTTTAAACATCAGGTACTGGTTCTGGGCAATTTATTCGAACCGAAATTTAGAGTAGATGAAGTTAAAGGTGAGTTATTTGTAGTCAATTCCAATGCAAATATGGTGGAAGTGTATGATCTTACTAACTATAAACTGAAAAAGACTTTTTTAGGACCAAAAGGTAATTATCCAATTGAGTATAGATATAATAAATCATACACGGCAATTCCTTGCGAAGATTGTGTATTGGGATATTATGACATCGGCTTTAGTGACGAATATATTTTTGGTCTTTGGTCAGGGAAAGAGTATTCAGATCGGGATGCACATGGGTGTGAAATTGTTCATATTTTAACAAGACAAGGAGAAGAGTTGTATGAGTTAAAATTAGATCGAATGGTTTCTAACATCGTCTATGACAAGGTTGATAATCGATTATACATGCTGAGTCCATTTTATCAAGACCCATTAACATTTATTGATATGGAGTTTTTAATTGAGTCTATATAATTCTTAGTAAATGATATCTTCAAATATATGCAATAGTAAGCCTCTTATATTTTCTTTTTTCTTGTTCATATTTCTGTCTTGTAGTATTAAAAATAGTCAGGAACCAATGGAGCTTGATTCTTCAAAACAAATTATTTTCAAATTAATGGATTCTGTCTCAATTGAGATTAATGACTCCACAATTAATACAAAACCAATATATCACAAAAAACTGAATAATTTACTTTAAAATACATATCTTCAAAATGGTAGTAAAACATTCATTTTATGAGAACTGAGTACATATTATTTTTCTCGCTTTTTTTAACCTTACTTGCCTGCAAGCCTGAAAAAAGTAAAGAAGAAAAATTCTATCCAAAAGGGAAAAAGTGCACCTACACTTCTGCAGATGATGTATATACTATTGATATGCAAAATTCAAGGCAGGTAGCACTGGAGGCATTGGTAGATTATTCCAAAGGAGTGAGGTTGATTCCACTCGAAACCACTGCTGAAAATGTTTTTGGTGAGATCACCAAATTGCTTGTTTATAAAGGGCTCTATTTTGTTGTGGATATGAATATGGCGAATCGCATAATAGTATTTGACGCCAATGGTGGATATAAGTTTAAAATAGACGATGAAGGTAAAGCACCACAGCAATATCTGAAAATTTGGGACGCACAGATCAATCAAAACAATCAAAGTCTTGAAATTTGGGATCTGCCGCAACAAAAAAATGTTGAGTTATGACTTAACTGGATCTTTAATAAAAAAAATAGAATTGACCTGCCTGCTATGAGTTTTTTTCCTGTCATTGGAAAAAACTGGTATATCTACCATATCGATGGAAGGGACCATATGGCAATGAATTGCCCACTTCTTCATTATTCAGATGTCACAGGAGAAAATATAATAAATAAAGGAGCCAGTGAATACGGGATAGTAGATACCTGGTTTGATAAAAATGAATTTGATGCATATAATAAAGACATCTATTTTCATCGAGCCATGTCAGATACTATTTACTGGATTGGGCCGGTCAATGGGCAAATTTGTCCTACCTACATTATTGACTTTGGGAAAGACAGGATGCCACTTGCAGCGAAAAAGGAAATTGATATGCTGAAAATGGCAAATATTATCAGAGAATCCGGATGTAGTTTTTCTTTGGGAAATCTGGTGGTTGGCAGAAATTTTCTTCATTTTAAATGGACTTCTGAAAGAACACTGACCGATTATCATCATTTTGTAGACCGGTTCAACTACCAATCCTTTAAAGTTTCAAAAAACGATCTTAAGGTATTTGATATTCCTGTATTGGGGATATTATCAGCTGACAGCAATGAATTCACGGCATACGCTTACCTTGGAGAGATAGAGAAAGAAAAATTGTTGGAATTTCGGGGTGAACAAAAGGTTGATAGTCTGTTTAAATTGGACATTGACAAAGTTCTCCAACTGGACGACCCTAACACACCGATATTGGTTAGATTCAATACGATAAGTACCGAGCCAGAGTAAGTCAATAACATATTTTGTAATTTTGTTTTGCTCATAAGACTATTAAAAAATTACTTTTTTTCAAAGTTATTGCATTATCTGTTTGCCGGTATTTTGGACTAAAGCCTTTCTATTTCCATCTATTGTATCTTGACTAATTACTATAGTCTAAATTCTATATTACAAATACCGTATTTAATTTTGCAACAACGGTAAATTCGGAACAATTCGGAACAATTCGGAACAATTCGGAACAATTCGGAACAATTCGGGACATGATTGGACACCCCCTTTTTTTTTCCATTTTTTCATTCTACTATTGAGCAAGCTTAACGCGCGCAATTAGCTTAAGTGGTTTCCTGAAAAGCTTGGATAGAGTAGGGAAAAATTAAATTTTAGAAATTATGAAAAAAGAGACCTTGAATCTTTCTTTACTGGGGATTTTTATATTTTCAGTTACTCTTAATTTAATCCCTTTGTATGATTCTAGCGCATTTAGTGTGGTAAGAAAACCAAAAGCTATAGAATGTGGAACTTGTTTTGGAACAAGTTGTGAAGGAGAAGGAGACGGTTGTGATCCATACTCATGTGCAGATTTATGTGGTCAAAATTATTAAATCAAATTATAACTGAGTTGATCATGATTTTATGATCAACTCTTTAATCCTACTGTAATGAATTTTTATAAATCATTAAGTCTCGTTTTAATTACTATTCTTATTTCATGCAATCAACCAAATGAGACTTCCTTACCAATAGAAGATAAAAACCTTAAAGTCATTGATTTTATAGAATTAGGTGTTACTAAAACAGCATCATTTAATGATTTAATTGACAGTATTCGATATATTTTTCTTCAATTTCCTGAAAATCAATACTTTTTAACGAAAACTGATAAAGTGTTGGTTTATGATAACAAAGTAATTGTTTTGGATGAAATGGCTAATAACATTTTTACCTTTTCAATGGAAGGAAATTTTATTGACAAAATAGGAAGTAAAGGTACAGGACCTGGTGAGTTTATAGATGCAGCAGATATTATCATCTTTGACGATATACTTTGGGTTTATGCCAAAGAAAAAAGAGCAATGTTAGCATATGACTTTAAAGGTAATTTCCTCAAAGACTTTCGAATAGATTTTTATGCGGAAAAAGTTGAAATTCTGGATAATAAATATTTGATATGGCATGGTGGATATTATGATGAGGATGGTCATAATCTAATAATAACTAACAAAAAAGGAAAAGTATTGAAAAAAGCGGTTGAATTTCAATATGGATCTAATGCTTTTCCATTTAGTTTCACCGGTACCCTTAGGCCAAATCATCAAAATAAATTATTGTATACTGATGCATCCTCCTCTGAAATACTTGAAATTGACCTAGATCTGAATCTTCAAAAAAAGTATTTTATTGATTTCATTTCTAGACAATGGCCAGAAGAAAATAAGTATCAACACAAAAAGTTTTTTGAGTCCTTAAGTACTGGTGAGTATTCTTTTTTAAGGAATAATATAATTGAAACTAACGATCATCTGGTTTTTGAATATAATCAAAGTAATTCCGCGAAGCCAAACAACCCTAAGAACGCGTATTTCTTTAAAAAAGGAAGAATGCTATTCTATGACAATATGCTCAAACCATCACTCAATACTCAATTTCTTTCAGGACCAATAAATTATTACAACAACTTTTTAATCTCTTATTTAAGGGTTAATGAGATTTCTAAGTTGCAATCAAACCCGACAGATTCTTTATCAATCCCCATTTTTAATAGGATAAAAAAGATGAACAATTCGACGGATGAACCTATTCAGATACTAGTATTTTACAAACT
>CAYTFO010000251.1:0-3279 GCA_964437135.1 uncultured Roseivirgaceae bacterium
CTCTCATTACTGCCCTTTTCCCTGAAAGCGGACGCAAAGATAAAGAGATGTTTTTTAACAACAAGCCTTTTCTGAAAAAAATTTAGAGAATTTTATTTTGTTTCTTTTTTTAACTCGAAAAGGATTGCAAAGATAACTCAAAGAATTCTAACAATTGCAGAATTTATGCAAACTTTTTTATTGTTTGAGATCTGTCCGGCCCAATTGACACTAAATTGATAGGAACTCCCATTTTTCCTTCAATAAAACTTATATAATCTTTAAGTACTTTCGGGAAATCCGAATAAGATTTAAAGTCGCAATGCTCCCAAACCGGGAAAGTATCATATTTTACCGACCAATCCGAATCAAAATCTGAAGGAACTTCATATGTAGGTTTATCTCCTTTAATATACTCTACTCCAATTTTTATTTCTTCCAGTCCAGCTAATACATCTGTTTTCATCATAAACAGCTGCGTAACCCCATTTAGCATTATAGCATAGTTTAATGCTGGCAAATCAAGCCACCCACATCTTCTGGGTCTTCCCGTTGTAGCCCCAAACTCATTTCCTCTTTTTCTCAAACTTTCACCCTCTTCATCATATAGTTCGGTTGGAAATGGGCCGCTGCCAACCCTAGTACAGTAGGCTTTGAATATCCCAAAAACTTCACCAATTGTTTTAGGTGAAATTCCTAATCCGGAACAAGCACCAGCAGAAATTGTATTTGAGGATGTTACAAAAGGATAACTACCAAAATCTATATCTAATAAAGAACCCTGAGCCCCCTCTGCTAAAACCGTCTTATCATTTTTAATATTATCATTGATAAAGTATTCCGTATTGATAATATTAAATTCTCTCAGTTTCTCGATTGCAATGAAAAAATCTTGCTCAACAGTTTTGAGATCATATTCATACTCATATCTGGCAAGTATTTCTTCATGCCTGTTTTTGAGCTTATCGTATTTCTCTTCAAATCTCTTATCTAATAAATCACCTATTCTAAGTCCGGTCCTTGCCATTTTATCCTGGTAGGTAGGCCCAATTCCTCTCAATGTACTTCCAATTTTTGACTCACCCTTGGATTTTTCATAAGCCTCATCCAGAATTCTATGGGTTGGAATAATCATTTGAGCCTTTGTCGAAATAAAGAGATTATTTTTAAAATCAATATTGTAAGGCTCAAGTTTTTCAATCTCTTTTTGAAATGTTATTGGATCTAATACAACCCCATTTCCTATGATATTTTTAACTCTTTCCTGAAAAATTCCTGACGGGATTTGGTGCAAAACATGTTTTTTACCTTCAAACTCCAATGTATGACCTGCATTTGGTCCTCCTTGAAATCTTGCTACCAAATCATATTTTGGTGCTAAAACATCAACGATCTTTCCTTTTCCTTCATCTCCCCACTGGAGACCTAATAATATATCTACTTTTCCGGACATTATCCCTCGATTTGAGACTTTGCTTCACTAATTGAATCCACTATATTAAATATTGCCTGAAGCTTTGTGATGATAAGTAATTTTTTGACGTGTTCAGAAGGGTTGATTAAAAACATTTCCCCACCTTTATTTCTAAATTTTGTTAGTACAGTAATTAAAACACCGATCCCACTACTGTTAATATATCGCACGTCTGAGATATCAGTAAGACAGTATTTGATACCATTATTTAATTTTTCATTGACTAGCTCAACTAATTCAGGACCTTTGTTTTCTCCTATTAAATCACCAGAAAACTGGATAGTCAAAACTGTATTGTCCGATTTTTGTGTGTATTCCATTTATTAAATATTCATTTTTTATTAGGACAATTTTCTCTTGTACAATTTCCGTAAAGTAATAAAGAGTGATGTATCACCTGAAATTGGAGTAATTCTCCTACTGTATTTTGGATATTTTGTATTCTAGGATCGCAAAATTCCACTACCTTATTACAATCTGTACAGATCAAATGATCGTGCTGTCGATAACCAAAAGACTTTTCATAATGTGATTGATTATGATCAAATTGATGCTTTACTACCAAATCACATTCAACGAGTAAGTCCAGAGTATTATAAACAGTTGCTCTGCTTACTCTGTAATTTTTATCTTTCATGCTTACGTACAAAGATTCCACATCAAAATGATCCGACCTACTGTAAATCTCTTCAAGAATTGCAAATCTTTCAGGTGTTTTTCTCAATTTCTTTTGCTCAAGAAATGCTGTAAAAATCTTTGTTACTTCCTCATTCATGATCTGTCCTCTCACAGGCAAATCTATATTAGAAACTCGAATTTATAATTAATTGTATCTGGAAACAGAAACTATACCCTGAATATTTTCAAGTTTCGCAATGAGTTTTTCCAATTGGTCTTTATCATCCACATAAAGCTGAATTTCTCCTTCAAATATGCCATTATCTGTGTTTATTGACATTGATCTCATATTAACCTTTAATTCAGATGAAATTATATTGGAGACATCAGAGACTATTCCGATTCTGTCGGTTCCCACAATATTCAATCCAGCCAAAAAAGCAATTGCATGTCTGGACGTCCATTTTGCTTTCACAACTCTATATCCATAATTTGAAAGGAGTTCTGTTGCATTCGGACAATTTGTTCTATGAATTTTAATTCCTTCACTGACAGTAATAAAGCCAAACACATCATCTCCGGGAATTGGATTACAGCACTTTGCAAATTTATAATCAACAACATCCCAATCTTCACCTATAAGTAATAAATCCCGATCATCATTTTTAACTTCCTTGACTTTCTGCTTAAACGCTTTGGGATCAGTAATTTTATTATTAGGCCTTTTTCTGACCTCTTTTTTTACTTCTTTAAATTGCTTAATTTCACTGTGATCGATTTTACCTATACCAACCAAAAAATAGAAGTCTGTCGGTGTTTTGATATTAAAATGTGAAATCAACTGGTCAATTACTTCCTGACTGAAAGGTAACTTCATTTGCTTTAGCTTCCTTTTTATGATTTCCTTGCCCTCAGCAGCAAAAGCTTTCTTTTCTTCTTTTAGTAAATCCTTAATCTTTGATCTGGCTTTACTACTTACGACAATTTTCAACCAATCCTCATTTGGATTTTGCTTCTTTGAGGTTAAAATTTCTACCTGATCACCATTTTTAAGCTTGTAATTTAGAGGAACAAGCTTTTGATTTACCTTCGCTCCTATACATTGAGCACCAACTTCAGTATGTATATCAAAGGCAAAATCAAGTGTTGTTGAACCAAATGGAAGCGTTATAAGATCTCCTTTGGGAGTAAATGTAAAAACCTCTTCA
>CAYTFO010000251.1:3289-4674 GCA_964437135.1 uncultured Roseivirgaceae bacterium
TTACCCCTGAAATCATCTACAAACTCTATAGCGGAAGAATCGTTTTGCTCAAGTATTTCCCGAACCTTTGAAATCCACATCTCCAGCCCCATATCTTCTCTCTTTTCTTTAGATTCTTTGTATTTCCAATGAGCAGCATATCCCTTTTCTGCAATTTCATCCATTCTTTTAGTTCGAATTTGTACCTCAACCCATTGGCCCTTCTCACTCATAACTGTAGTATGCAATGATTCATATCCATTTGCTTTTGGGATACTTATCCAATCTCTTAATCTATCCGGATTTGGTTGGTAGAAATCTGTGACAATAGAATAAACCTGCCAGCATATTGCTTTTTCTTTATCGAGCGGACTATCGATTATAATCCTGATAGCAAATAAATCATAGACCTCCTCAAAAGATACATTTTGCTTTCTCATTTTATTCCAAATGGAGAAAATGGATTTTGGGCGACCTTTGATAGCATAAGAAAGACCAAGTGAATCCAAAGAATCCTTTATTGGTTTCATAAAGGATCGAATGAATTTATTTCTGGCAACTTTGGTTGAGCTAATTTTATTTGAAATATTTTGATAAATGTCACTATCTGTATACTTCAGATAAAGATCTTCAAGCTCAGATTTAATTGCATATAAACCTAAACGGTGTGCCAGAGGAGCATAAATATAAGAGGTTTCTGATGCAATTTTCAATTGTTTATCCCTTGGCATGCTATCAAGGGTTCTCATATTATGAAGTCTGTCGGCTAATTTTATAAGAATAACACGCACATCGTCACTCAGTGTGAGTAGCATTTTTCTAAAATTCTCAGCTTGCTGAGAAGATCCCTGATCGAATACTCCAGATATTTTGGTGAGCCCATCTATAATTTTGGAAACTTTCTTACCAAACATGTATTCAACATCTGATAAAGAAATTTCCGTATCCTCAACCACATCATGCAATAATGCAGAAACGATGGATGTTGTCCCAAGGCCAATTTCATCAACACATATTAAAGCAACTTCTACCGGGTGAAAAATATATGGCTCTCCTGATCTCCTCCTCATTCCCTGGTGAGCTTCCATAGCAGTATTAAAAGCTTTTCTTATGATTTTTGAATCCCCTTCCTTTAATACTGGCTTGGCATGACGAAGAAGTCTTCTGTACTTTCTTACTATCTCTTTTTTCTCTTCCTCTATCTCAACCTCTATCATTTTTTTTCTTCAAATTCTAAATAATGTTTTGCAACAAGAGAAAAAATTATTTTCTTTGCACTCCAATTTTGCAAGTAGTAATAAATGATTATTGAATAATTTATTTTCATTCAAATATTACACTTAAAAAACACTGCGGATGTGGCGAAATTGGTAGACGCACTAGACTTAGGATCTAGCGCCGCGAGG
>CAYTFO010000252.1:0-2244 GCA_964437135.1 uncultured Roseivirgaceae bacterium
AATGTAACAGGCAGATTTACTGCATTTGTGGATGTTTCTCAAGATGAGGAAGTTTCTGTTCGTTTCGTAGTCATAGAAGAGAATATTACGGGTGTTGAAGTAGGCGAGTACCTTGCTTCTGATACAATAAGAAACGTAATGCGACGAATTTTACCAGATCCTGGAGGATTTGTAATTGAAGGAGGTATAGATGAAGGAGATGATTTTAACTTTACGGTTGACTGGGATATTTTCAACATTTATAATGCCGATGAACTATCAGTTATCGCGTTCGTGCAAAATGAAATAACGAAAGAAATATATCAGGCGGCAAAAATAGAAATGACAGGCAAGGTATTTGATCGTGATGTAATTGCAAATGTTGAAGAATCACCTGTGATAATTAAATACTACCCGAACCCTGTTGATAAGAAACTCAACGTAGATTTGAGTATTTATGCTTCTGATTTGAAATGGCAGATATATGATCAGTCGGGAAGACGGATACACTTCGGTCAGGAGTCGGTTCCGGTCAACAAGGTTGAAATAGGGACGGAAAATATAGCCAACGGAGTCTACTTCCTTAAAATGACCGGAGAATCAATAGATATTTTTGAACGTTTCATCATACAGCATAAATAGGGAATTATGTGTTATGATATACGTTATTTGACAAAGCGTCAGCAGGATTACGCAAGAAGGTTTGGAGAAATTGGAACAGACCTTTCTATCCTGACAGAACTTGATACCGGGATAAAAACAGCAGATTTGGATCCGGTCTATCATACAAATGGATTTCAGCATCGAAATGTTCCGGTTATTACGAATCGAAACCCAGAGAAAATTTCATTTTTTTCATGGGGTTTAACTCCATTTTGGGTCAAAGATTCGAATTCCGCAATACAATTAAGTAATAAAACGCTTAATGCCAGAGGAGAAGAAGCAACATCTAAACCATCATTCAGGGCAGCTGCAAAAAGTAAAAGATGTTTGGTAATGGTAGATGGTTTTTTTGAACATCACCATGCAAAAGGAAGTACATTTCCGTATCACATTCAGCTTGAAGATGAGGAACCTTTTGCGCTTGCTGGTCTTTGGGAATGGTGGGAAGATAAAGAAAATGATAGCATTACACATTCTTTTTCAATTGTTACTACCCGGGGTAATGAACTTTTAACGAAAATTCATAATAACCCAAAGCTCAAAGGGCCGAGGATGCCAGTCATCATACCAAAAGAATATGATGAACTATGGTTGAAAGAAGATCAATTGAAAGATGAGGAATGGAATCAAATTCTTAAACCTTTTCCATCTGAGAAACTAAAATCATTTACAGTTAGGAAGCTTAGGGGAAAAGAATATATTGGAAATAAACCCGAAATTATTCAGGCTTTTTCCTATCCTGAATTAAATACATTGTTTGGATAAAAAAATAGCCCTGATTTTGAGTCAGGGCCATTTTTATTGAAATATTGTTTGTGGAATCTTATTTAATCAACAAGATGATGAACGTGATCTCTTATCTTATCCACTCTAGTTGTAATATGCTTAATATATTTTGTGCATTCTAATTCAATCAAATATACCTGTTCATCATAACTTTCTTCTGCAACTTCAGCTTTCAGGTTTTCGCTATCTTTTTCTACACTTTTTCTGGCATTGCACTCATCTCTTAGAAAAGAAATAAAGTCTTTCATTGAATAATCTTCTTCAAACTTTTCGATGTCTTTAATAAGCTTTATTAATTCTTTATCATTAGATACTTCTGAAGCTTTTTTTGCTCTTTCATACAATACAGAATCATAGTGATGAATTTCATTTAACATGTCAATAATTGAATATCTATATTCTGCATTAGAGCAAAATTTACCTAAACCTTCATAAGACTCAAGATTTACGGCTTCCAGATCCCAGCCATATGTCAGTTCGTCGATTTTTTTCTTTATTTCCTTAACATCCTCTTCCTGAGCGAAAGAATTAAATGCGAAAAACAGAGCAAATATTATGTAGGATATTTTTTTCATAGTTGTTTTTATAGAATCTTATACAAATATGATTCCAACTTTTAATTATGCAAAAAGTAATGTAAAAAAGAGTAGTGAAATACTACTTCTCGATTTTGTTTCCTTTTTCAATCCAACCTGTTATTCCTTCTTTAAGATCATAGATCTCTTTGAAGCCCATTCCAGCCATCATTTCAGATGCTTTATTGCTTCTTCCACCACGAGCACAATAAACAAGAACTGGTTTTTCCTTATCAAGCAT
>CAYTFO010000252.1:2254-4656 GCA_964437135.1 uncultured Roseivirgaceae bacterium
AATGTTGGATCATTTATCGGAATTAGCGTAGACCCTGAGATTCTTCCGGATTGGTATTCTCTAACAGTTCTGACATCTATTAGTTGAATTTCGTCATTAGAAAGTAATTCTGTAGTTTTTTCACTATCAACTATAGTGATAACGCTACTTTGAGCATTTGTTTTTACACATGCGTAAACGAGTACCGCAGAAAATAAAAGAAGAATAGCTGTCTTTTTCATTTGAAGTGATTTATTAGAATACAAATTTATGAAAAAGAACTATTCTTCTACGTAACAAAAGTTGAATAGGGATTTTACTTGATAGACCAGTAATTTGGCCCACTGAGTAATTCATCTAAATCCCCTTCTCCCAGATCTTCTATGCTATTTTCAATCTGACTGACCATAGCTTTTTCATAATTGAATCTATCTTCCCGATAGAAAACACCAAATGGTCTTGGCAGATCGCTTTGATGTCTTTCGTAATTGAAAAACTGGGTCAGAATGGAAGCCTTGATCTTATCATTTGGATCATGGACCCACAAATCTGATATTTCAAACCCTTTTCCAATCTCAACTTTTCTTGGTGTAAACCCATGAAGTATTATTCCATACTCGTTATTATCACCAAAAATCAGAGGTTTACCCTCTTCAAGATATAAAGCATTTTCCCCTTTAGTCTCTTTATCAGTGTAAATGCTGAAATTGTCGTTATTAAAAACGTTACAGTTTTGATATATCTCTACAAAGCTTGAGCCCTGATGTTGATGGGCAGCTTCAATTACCAGACGTAAATGTTTTGGGTTTCTGTCCAAAGAACGGGAAACAAAGGTTCCTTCTGCTCCAAGCACAAGTGCAAGGGGGTTGAATGGGTAATCAACAGTACCGTAGGGTGAAGTTTTACTTATTTTTCCTTTGGGAGAGGTAGGAGAGTACTGCCCTTTAGTTAGTCCATAGATTTCATTATTGAAGAGGAGAATATTTACGTTAAAATTCCTTCTCAGTAAATGGATTATATGATTGCCACCAATAGCTAGAGCATCGCCATCTCCGGTTACAATCCATACATCTGCATCCGGACGTGCAGCTTTCAGTCCGCTGGCTATTGCCGTAGCACGACCATGAATACTATGTATACCATAAGTATCCATGTAGTATGGAAATCGAGAAGAACAACCGATTCCTGAAACAAATACAACATTTTCTTTAGGAATTCCTATGTCAGCAAGGGTAGATTGAACCTGTTTTAAAACACTGTAGTCACCACAACCGGGACACCACCTTACATTTTGATCTGAGGCATAGTCTTTTGCAGTTAGTTTACCTTCCTGGTCAACTGCGATATTTGATTTATCTATGTTAGTAGGCATAATTAGTTTCTTTTAATACAGCTTCTTTAATCTCGTTTACAGTGAATGGTAATCCCTTTATTTTTGGTAATGGGATAACATCTATTAAGAATCTCTCTCTTATCAATTTACTCAACTGACCATCATTCATTTCCGGGATAATTATTTTATCAAATTTTGATAATAGTTCTTTTAAGTTTTCAGGAAATGGATTTAGATATTTGATATGAATATGAGCAACTGGTATGTCATCATTTTTCATTTCACGCACAGCTGTCTCAATTGAGCCAAATGTACTGCCCCAACCTAAAATCAGAACTTCATCATCAACAGTACCATAATTAATTTCCTGCTTAGGAATTGAATGAACAATGTTTTCTACTTTTTCAGCTCTTTGGCGAACCATTTTTTCATGATTTGCAGGGTCATATGAGACATTTCCTGTGTTTTCTTCTTTTTCAAGACCTCCAATTCTGTGAGTAAAACCTTTAGTGCCTACAGGAGCCCATGGTCTGACTCCATGCTTGTTTCTTCGGTAAGGAAGGAAGGGTTCTTCGCATTTCGGATCTACAAATGGAATATCAAATTTTGGTAAATCTTTTGTTTTTGGGAATTTCCAGGGCTCAGCACCATTTGCGATATATCCATCTGAAAGTATCACAACGGGTGTCATATGTTCAATAGCTATTCTGGCTCCTTCATAAACGGTATCAAATGCATCATTTGGAGAGCTTATGGCCAATACTGGCATTGGTGCTTCTCCGTTTCTTCCATACATTGCCTGAAGTAGATCTGACTGCTCAGTTTTGGTCGGTAAACCTGTGGATGGTCCACCTCTTTGAACATTCACAATTACCATCGGCAATTCGGTCATGATTGCTAATCCTATTGCTTCAGCTTTCAGAGCCATACCCGGTCCGGAAGTAGCAGTAGCACTTAATACGCCACCATAAGCTGCTCCGATTGCGGCACAGGCTGCAGCAATCTCGTCTTCTGCCTGATATGTTTTAACACCGTAGTTTTTATGTTTGGAAAGCTCCTGTAATATTTCTGATGCGGGAGTTATAGGGTA
>CAYTFO010000253.1:0-4626 GCA_964437135.1 uncultured Roseivirgaceae bacterium
TGCATTTGGAAAATATGCCCATTGTCGAACCAGGTTTGATTCTATGTCCACCCAGATGTGATATTTATTTTGTGGCGTCACTCCAACTTCCTTAAAAGTCAATGTCAAAACATCGCTTTTCGATCCGGTTTCAGTTGTGTCTTCTCCTAAATAATTCAATGTAACACCACTATCTTTCAATTTAAACGGCATTACCAGCCAGTAAGAATCATTGATCCAGATTCTTTTTCCCATATCAAGGTAATAGTCAACACTGTCTGTTAATTCAACACCTGCTTTCTGTACTTTCCCCGTTCCGTCTTTTACATTAACTAATATTGTGAGTTCCTGGGCAGGATTCTCAATTCTTACATTTCCGGTTTCTTTATCCCAAAGCAAAGTACGGGCACCAAAGAAATTCCATTTTATATATCTTGTTTCATCCCAGGCCTGTCTTCCTCCCATTGCCTGCATGACTTTATCTGCAATGACTGTGGCGATAACATCCGAACCCTCAAGGTCAAAGCCTTCTGCAGGCGGGTTATTGTATTCGGTATAAACGGATTCTACATTTTCATCTGGAAATATATCCGATTCTTCAGCAGATGTCTCATTGTCAGAATTGGAAGAGCTGCTGCAGGCAGATAAGAAAAGTACTGCCAAAAAGAAAGGAATCAAATTTTTCATAGGAAAAGAGTTAGGTTTTAGCGAATGTAAATGTACTGAAAGTTTAGGATTTCTTTTGTCCTAAAGAAAACCCGAAATGTACCCGAATGTTTACTGATACCGGATCAAAAGGAGAGCTTTCTGTTATACTACTTGCTTCAATCAGTTCTTCACTTGGCGCATTGATTTCATAAAAAGAAGCCCCAACTCCAATACTTGCTGCCGTAATAAATGTTCCTTTTTCATTTATTTTTTGGACACCTACCCTTGCATGACTCGCCAGAATTTGTCTGTCGATCTTACCCTCCACTAATTGCTGATAGCCAGGGTACTGAACCCAGAAATTATCTTCATATTCATCCAGCTGGAAAGCAAAATCTAAACCATACCACACCCGATTACCGGTTTTTCCATTTAGTGGTTGATACAGTTTTATTTCTGTTCTGCTTTTTAGCCCTTTATAACTGTTGAAATTTTCATAGTTGCTGACTTCAGCATCCAGTACAGGGCCCATTTCCTGCATGATAGCAAATTTTTTTCCGAGTTGTACCTCACCATAGAAAAGCAGCGCAGGGTAATTATCCAAGAGGTTGAAAACCTCCATACCGAAATGAATAACGGGAGTGTACTTGTATTTCAGGCTATCTTTTGATGGAGTACTTCTTTGTGCAAATACAAAAAGTGGTATAAAAACCAGAAAGAAAAATACTCTCCTCATATAGCGTAAGGTAATATACTTATGAGTTTGAGCGTATCACTTTGGTCGCAGTAATACTGATGTATTCCCTGAGAACCGGTTACAATCAAAAGGCTATCATTTACGATTACATCATTTGCAGGAATATTGGAGTACTCAATTTCCCGTACCGGGTTGGCCGGATCGGATATATCGAATTGAACAAATCCCGTAGGACCTTCGCAAACATAAAGTTTATTATTACAGCCGATACCCAGACCTCTTGGATTACTCATTTCGATAGAAGTAGTTAGTATAGGGTTATTCATGTTGGATATGTTGACCACATCCAGTGTATTTATAGCAAAATTCCAGCATCCCGTGCCTTCTCGAAGGGTAACATACGCATAATTGCCCCTGGCCACTACCGGATCACAAGCAGTGAAATGTTCGTACTGAGAAACCACTCTTGGTCGCGTAGGGTCACTAATAGATACAATGTACATCGCACTCTGAGACCCTATTAAAACTACATCACCAAAAGGGAAAATGGTTTCTATTCCTACTCCAAGCTCCACTAATTCGTTTACCTCTGGATTTTCAAGATTGGATATATCAATAGGAATCAAACTAAAATCATTGACGATGTATAGATAATCGCCAATAATTGTAAATCTTGCCAGTGATCCACCTGTACTGGTTCCGTCACCAAAAAAATCTCCGGAAGAATCAAAAGATACATCATCAGAACCTCCTCCCAGATCACCACAGGATAATATCACTGCTGATAATAATATCGGTATTAATATATTCCTTACCATGGTCGATAACATTTAGGGTTTTTAATGGACGCCATTCTCCATTCAATCACAGTTCCTTTTTCAGGATCCACGCATTCGAAATAGACTCCTCTCTCCGGCGGATATTCCTGGTTGAGCATGACATTATCCAGTCTTTTTACCAGTTCCATTTCCTGACTGTCATTTATTCGGAAGACGATGATATCTTCATAATTATCCGCATAAATCATCCCGTCTTTTATCGCTACATCTTTATTTCCGGGTACTTTCACGAAGAAAAGTCTTCTGGGAACTTCCGGATTCGAATTATCAATAACATGAAAGCCTTCATTCACGATATTGACCATCAGGTATTGCCTGTAAGTAAATATTTTAGCAGGGTTTATAATACTTTTGGCTGGTTCAAGCTTAATATCATGAACGGTTTCATTATCTGCATAGATGGGCACATACCCCTGTACAGTCTCCGGTGGATCATCATAGTCGTAGGTCTCGGTGCAGGCAAAAGCAACGAAGGCGATTAAAAATAGTGGGAGTAGGCGATTCATAATAGTTAGTGTTGTAAATCATTGACACTTTAATGTCAAAAAAAGTTGGTTCTTGTATTAAATATAATCATAAGATGAGAGATTTTGGACATTGAGTTTAAAAACGTTTCTCTTTGTATTTCAATGCTCTTTATGGATTAAAACTTCTAACTTTTATTATTATTAAGTTAACTAAATCTAGTTTTGATAATTTTCTTCTGCTGTTAAGGTTATTCTGTTTTAAGAATCTTGAAAACACCCACTTCTTTATTTTTATCGCTTATGAACAGATTATAAATACCATTATCCAAACGTGATATATCTATGGGATTCTGGATCTCATAAATGGTCATGAGTACCTGCTTTCCTGTAATGTCATGTATGGTTATTATTGATCCTCTATCTAAACCTCTGATATATAATTCCCTTTTTGCCGGAACAGGATATAATGTTATCTTTTGATTACTTTCTGAAGTTGAAAGAGGGTTTTCTTCAACATAAACCGTAAACTCTAAAGTTGCTAAACCCTCTCGACTATCATCAGCTGTCACAGAAATAATTGACTCTCCAATTCCTTGCTCAGAAATAATAATAGTGTCACTTTCTTCAGTTACTGTTACAACTTGCTCCTTTGATGATTGAACAGTGTAGATAATCTCATCTCCATCTGGATCATCAAAAACGTTTTGTAGTGATATAAGAATTTCAATAAATCCCTCTTTAAGATTTTGATCTTCAATTTGTGCAGTAACGGTTGGACTATTATTTGGCTCTTGAGGCGTTAAAGTTAGTTTAGCTGTATAAAACTCATCTAAAGTATTATTTGTCCCTGCAATATATAATTCTCCATCTTTCACTTTTATATCTCCCACTAGTAGACTTTCCCCAAGATTTCTATCAAAATTATCAAAAAAGCCTAGGACATCTCCTTCCTCATTGATCATATGTAACTCAAAAAATGAATTTGAAAAAAGATTTTTGGAATAAACCAAAAGTTCGTTTTTATATGGAACTAATACGCTTTTATAAGGGAAATCTTCATATATCCTTTCTCTAAAAGATTTAAACCAATCTAAATAACCTGAAAAATCAACCCTTGCAACAAAAGGACCTGAATCACTTAATCTTCCAGAAAGAAATATTTTATTATTGTGAATAATTAAGCTGGAGGGTTCGATAACGCCGTAATATCCTGTCAAGTTCTCCCAATCTGGAATTATTTCTGTTCTCCATAATTGAGACCCTTGTAAAGAAAGTTTTACCAAATTGATACTGTAAGATGGTCTGTCAAATTCGTCTCTTGGACCGTTTGCTAATGTCGAACTAACATAAATATTGCCTGAATTATCTTCAGCCAAACTAAATACATCTTCAAAATTATTGTCTCTTCTTTCACCCAAAGCAATATTAAAATTCAAATTCCCTGCTTTTGAAACCGAAATAACTCGAACTTCATCACCTCCTCTAAGTGTAGACTCATTATAATAACTATATGTAACTGCAAAGTAGACATTATCTTTTCCAAGTATCATTCTATTTTCAGTATTATAAGCCCCTCTTTCTGGAACTAACCTGGCAGTACTTATACTTCTATCATTGTTTTCAATACGTTGAACCCACAAAATAGATCCTTCAGGTGAGTACTTCACTAGGTGGACATCATTTTGATTAATATTTGATACCCTTCCCTCCACAAAGTACAGGACATATAAATTTCCTGTTTCATCTTGCTTAAGATATTCAATACTAGTGTAGCTTCCCAGAGGATCATATACTTTTTCCCAAATTTGATTCCCATTTTGATCAAAACGTGCAATTCTTCCTTTCCAAGATCCCGCTTGTTTTCTTGCTGTAATTCCGACGTATATATCATCATTTGGTCCAACAAGCAGATCATTTACAGAAAGATCTCCATAATTTTCCAAGTATATTATACTCCATTCTTCAATACCATCAGAACTATATTTGCTTATGAGAA
>CAYTFO010000254.1:0-345 GCA_964437135.1 uncultured Roseivirgaceae bacterium
ATTTGTAGGATATCAGTCAAAAGAAATAACCCTGCAGCAGCAAAATAATCCTCAGCTAATTGAAATGACAGTTGAGAATCAGGTTTTGAGTGAAGTTGAAGTACGGGAAAAAATAGATTCAGTTACTTCCTTCAAGGCAAATGAAGTTAGGTTAAGTGCCAAATCTGCTTCAAATTTCCCTTCAGCTTTTGGAGATTTTAGCAGAGTATTGGTTACACTACCGGGTGTTTCAAGTAATAATGAACTCTCCAGTGGATATAGTGTCAGGGGAGGAAATTTTGATGAAAACCTAGTTTACGTTAATGATATACCCGTTTACAGGCCGTTCTTGTCCAATGCAGGACA
>CAYTFO010000254.1:355-4610 GCA_964437135.1 uncultured Roseivirgaceae bacterium
CAGGAAGGTTTAAATTTTGTAAATCCTGACCTTGTGAAAGATATCAGTTTTTTTGCCGGAGGATGGGAAGCAAAATATGGAGATAAACTTTCCAGTAATCTGACAATAGAATATAAAACACCAAGTTTACGGGAGGGTAAAATTGAGGTTGGCTTACTGGGCGGTTCAGCTTACTATGGGAGTATATCTAAAAGTGGGAGAATACAACATGTTACAGCTGTTAGACATAGAGACTCCCAGTATCTTTTAAATTCCCTTGAAGTTGAGGGTCAGTATTTCCCCAGATATACAGACATTCAATCTCTCTTAACATTTGACCTGACAAAAGAAAAATCAAATCAAATAAACCGTACTACTTTAAACTGGTTACTGGCATATAGCAGAAACCGATATTTGACTTTTCCGGAATCACAGGTAACAGAATTTGGATCTGTTTCAAGGAATTTAAGAATTCAGACTGGATTCGAAGGTCTTGAGCAATTGAATTACGATACCTACCAGACAGGAGCCAGGCTAACTCATCGTATTAACGATAAGTTGAATACTAGTGTGATTGTATCCGGAGTTATTACAAGCGAAAGAGAAGATTACGAGGTAGAGGGAGCCTACAGGCTTTGTGATGTGGATAATAACCCCGGGTCTGCAAATTTTGATGAATGCGTTACTGCCCGGGGAATTGGTAGCCAGTTTGAATATGGACGCAACAAACTTGATGCAGTGATTTTATCAGCTGAGAATAGATATGAATGGCTGATAAATGATAATAACATACTGGAAGCTGGGGTTGGAATACAAACACAAAATATAGATGATGAACTAAATGAATACTCATTTGATGATTCAATAGATTATGTGAATATTACTTACAGTGCGTTTAATGACCTTGAAATTCAAAATATACAGGCACATTATTATTTGCAATGGGAAAATTTTAGTAAAGATTCTTTGCATATGGTTAATGTAGGATTGAGAGGAACATATTGGAGCAATGATCTTCAATCAGAGTTTTTTCTAAGCCCCAGAATTCAATATCAGTTTAGACCTAAGTGGCGGAAGCCTATACGTTTTAATGCTTCAATAGGTGCTTATAATCAGGCACCATTTTACAGAGAACTCAGGGATATTGAGGGTGAAATTCAGGGGGATGTTATTTCTCAAAAGTCTGTTCATTTTATAGCGGGTATTGATAGGTTTTTCAAATTTTGGAACCGTCCATTTCTCCTAAGTACCCAGTTTTATTATAAGTATTTATATGATCTGAATACTTTTGAAATTGACAATGTAAGACTTCGATATTTCGCTGATAATAATTCTACCGGTTATTCTACCGGCTTTGATATACGGCTAAATGGTGAATTTATAACGGGAACACAAAGTTGGTTTAGTCTGGGATATTTAAAATCAAACGAGTTTATTCCAGGTGACAATAGAGCCGAGGTTCGTCGGCCACTTGATCAAAGACTAAATTTAGGAGTGTACTTTGAGGATTATATGAAGTTTGATGAGACTCTTAGAATATATGTCAATCTGGTATTTGGTTCCGGATATCCGATAGGTCCACCTCAATCTCCTGCACTTCGAAATGTTTTTAGTGGTGATGAATATTATAGAGCGGATGTTGGGTTGTCAAAGGACTTTTTTCTAAAAAATAGCTGGGTAAAGAGTATTTCAGCCCGTGTTGAAGTTCTCAATGCCTTGGGTGCTGATAACACACTTTCTTATACATGGATTCAGGATATTACTGGCACAAGTTTTGCGATACCAAATTCATTATCAGCAAGATTTTTTAATGTCAAACTGATAGTAAAAATATAATCCATAGTAACTTCGGTAGAGCGTTATCGTATTAGAAAACTATCAAAATTATTTATAATGAAAAAGCTTAAATACTTCTCTATTTTATTCGCCGTATTGCTGGTTTCCTCCTGTTCTCAAAGATCGGTAACCCGAGTAAGCCCTGATCAACAAATTGATTTGAGTGGAAGATGGAATGACACAGATTCGAAACTCGTAGCTGAGGAGATGATTTCTGATGCGTTAACGAGACCGTGGTACGATAATTTTAATCGTTCGACCGGAGACAGACCCATCGTTATCGTGGGTATGATAAGTAATAAAACCTCTGAACATATAGAATCAGAAACCTTTATAAAAGATATTGAGCGGGAGTTTATAAACTCCGGGTCAGTTAGGGTAGTTGAAAACTCCGTCTTTAGAGAAAAACTGCGGGAAGAAAGAGCAGATCAAAATGAATTTGCATCTCCGGAGACTCAAAGCCGATGGGGGAAAGAACTTGGTGCTGATTTTATGATGTTTGGAGTTATTACATCTATAGAAGACTCATATCGAAATGAGAAAGTAGTATCCTACAAAGTAAACCTTGAGTTGGCAAACCTTGAAACGAATGAGAAGGTATGGATTGGTGACAAAGAAATAAAAAAATACATTCGAAATTAATATTAAGCCTTGGTTTACATAGTTCGACCATATGGTTTTATATGGCTGATAATTCTATTATTTTCTTGTGCTACTTATTATGATCTGAATTATGAGTTTAACCGGTCTTTCGAGACTGGTAACCTTGAAAGTGCAAATAAGCTTCTGGATCAAAACAAGAAAAGAATAAATAAGAAGTCAGAATTCCTTTACCTCGTCAATAAAGGATTGGTCCTGTCCATGTTGGGGGACCTAAATGAAAGCAATCGGTATTTTGAAGAAGCTTATATCTTCGCCGAAGATTATCAAAAAGACTATGTCCAAATTGCGACTTCTTATTTTACTAATCCTACCGTAATACAATACCGGGGTGAGGATCATGAACATTTGATGGTTCTTTATTACAAGGCATTAAACTACTGTAAATTGGGAGATTATGAAGCTGCTTTGGTTGAGTGTAGAAGATTGAACAACAGATTGTATGAATTATCTGATAAGTACAAATCTGACTTAAAGTACAAAGAAGATGCTTTCATTCATAATTTTATGGGCTTGATATATGAAGCAAGTGGAGATTACAATAATGCATTTATTGCCTATGAAAATTCAGTAAAAATTTATGAAAACTCATATTCTGAGTTATTCGGATTGAATCCTCCTCATCAGTTGAAAAAGGATCTTTTACGTACTGCATATCTGGTTGGCTTTGATGATAAGCTTGAGTTTTACAAGGAGAAGTTTGAAATGAATTTTAATAGAGAATCTGCTTCTGAAGGTGGAGAGTTGATTTTCTTTTGGCACAATGGCCTTGGGCCAGTCAAAGATGAATGGTCCATTAATTTCACGATAGTTGGGGATGCTTCAGCTGTTACTTTTGTAAATAAAGAGTATGGGTTAAATTTTACCTTTCCGGTATCTTTTGATGATGGGGAAGAAAATGATTTAAATGATCTGAAGTTTATCAGAGTTGCTTTTCCAAAATACGTTGAAAGAAAACCAGCCTTTATATCTGGTTATATTCAAAATGAAGAGAATAGATTTAAACTTGAGCTGACTGAAGACATCAATCAAATCTCATTTAAAGTTTTAGAGGAAAGAATGGTCTGGGAGATGAGTAAATCTCTTTTAAGGGTTGCCTTAAAAAAAGCTGCTGAAGAAGCGGTAAGAAGTGAAAATGAAGATTTAGGCTTTGTTTTAGGTATCGTAAATGCTGTAACAGAGAAGGCAGACACCAGAAACTGGCAAACATTACCTTATGCCATTAATTATACCCGTGTCCCTCTAAATTCAGGAAATAACCAGATTAAACTTTACATGAATAACCGCCCCAATGAGGTTTCCATTACTGAGAATTTTGTGTTTGAAGGCCAACGCGGACAAATTCAATTTCACTCTTTTCAGTCTCTTCATTAAATAATTATCTTAATTTTAAGATTGCTTGCTAGCATCTTGTAACTCTAGATATAAATTATTGATACTGAACCGCAGTGAACTCTGATTTATTCAGTAGTTCACTGAAAACAATTTATGAAGAACTGATAAGTCAATAAATCTTTTATTATTTTAGGAAACGTAATATCTTGTAACAAAATAATCCTAAATAGTAGATATGTTCACCGAATACGAAATAGCCTCTATGATTGAAATACCAGAAATACATGAGGCAACCATGGTTTTAAAAAAGGATTTTATAAGAAATGAAGCCCCATATCTGGAAATAAGTGATCACGATTTTTTCTCTTTGGTCATGATGACCCCTACAGTCGGTATAGCTCTTGCTAATGGCAGTGTAAGTTTGTTTGAAGAACTAGCTTTGAAT
>CAYTFO010000255.1:0-4553 GCA_964437135.1 uncultured Roseivirgaceae bacterium
GCTTACATTAGCTTTGCTTGGCGCACTCATACTTTCTTCCTTATAAAAAAATTTTTCCCTTATCTTTCTAAACACAGATGCTGTTAGTAACACAGCAAAAACCCCCGAAACCACCGCTTCAAATGAGAAAAGTGTAAGCATACCGTGTTCATGGTCCATAATTGTAACTGACGGCCCGTGTCCAATAGCCAAAAAAATACTGTCAAGCAGCAGCCCGAAAAGGACAGCAAACACAGTTCCGCTCGCAACATATAAAAACAGCATCCTGCCTTTTAACACCCTGTACAATACTGTAAGTGAAGCGGCATTTGTTAACGGACCAACAGCAAGAAACACAAATACAGCACCCGGGCTCACACCTTTTGCTAACAGGGCAATGCCTATAGGAATTGAAGCTGTAGCGCATATATACATAGGAATACCAACAGCTATCATCAGGGCCATTCCTTTGAGCCCGGAATCTATTCCGTATACAGCAAAAAAATCCTGAGGAACCAAGACAGAAATAAGCCCCGCTATTACAACACCAAAAATAAACTGAACCGATATATCATCAAGAAATTCAACAAACGCATACGAGAGAGAGCGTGTTAGAGTTTGTTTTCGGACAGAAATTTCATTTTTATCCTGGTTCGTTCCATTATCCATATCGCATGAACCGTCCGAACAATCGCCATCTACCATGAAATCGTCAATTTTAAGAAATGATGCGAAGATACCGCCGAAAATTCCGCTAACAAATGCCGCAAGGGGACGGAACAACGCGAAGACAGGGCCGAGGGCCCCATAGGTCGCGATTATACTGTCAACTCCTGTCTGGGGAGTTGATATTAAAAATGAAATTACTGATGATTTACTCGCCCCGTTTTTTGAAAAATACACAGCACTGGGGACCACTCCGCAGGAACACAACGGGAGAGGGACTCCGAGGACAGCCCCTTTCACCGCCGACCAGAGATTGTTTTTGCCAAGGTGTCTCGCAATCATGGACTTGTTGACAAGACGGTGCAGTACCGCTACAAACAACAATCCAAGGACCATATACGGTGCTATCTCTATAAAAAAATACAGCATTTCTAAAAGCAAAGATTTCATGTAGTCTCCTCCCTGATGTGTTCTATGCCCGCGGTGAGGATGTCAGCAATATGCTCATCATCCAAATCATAAGTTATGAACTTACCGTGTCTTTCCGATCGGACAATATTACTTTTCCGGAGTATACTTAACTGGTGAGATACAGCTGACTGGCTGACATGAACACATTCCACAATTTCGTGTACAGTTCTGGGCCTTTCAATGAGGCACTGAAGAATACGAAGCCGTGTTGGATCACCGTAAACTTTAAAGAATTCTGATATTTTCTGTATTTCTACGTCAGATAATTCCATAACTATACCTCTTGTCTATATATGAGCATGTATTCATATGTTAGTTACACAAAAAATTTTTTTTGCATACTGTACGATTATTGAGTGAATATCTATTTAACCTGCCCCTCAAACCGAAGGTGCAAGCTCATTTTGTATTAGTTATTAAATAAATCCAATAGAGTATACGGGGGAAATAATTGAATAATTTTAACCTCGCCGTCTACTGGCGGCGGGACAAAAAACTAACATTCTCATTATTACTGGTTAGTATTTCAAATATTGCTGAGTAGTCCCTTTAATTATTAAAATGCACACCTTGATTTGCATGATTCATGAATGCACCGAGAATTTTGTGTGTTTGCTTTGCTTTTGTGTGTTTTTTAAGTTTTTTTCTTCTTCTTTATCCTCATTTTCATTATATAGTCTTGAAATTGGTCATTCTTATTCAATTTGACAATAAAATTTCGCATAGTGTAGGTTTTTTTGTTATAACTATTTTGGATTATCCTTAATTGAGCAATTTCCATTTGATTTATTCCCTTTTCCATTATTTCATCCAGGAACATAACCATAGCACAGGCAAGGAGCTTAGACACAGAAACCTTACAGGACAATCTACATCCATGCATATACTCATGATCGGAGGCAAAGAAAAACACCGGCACTATCTCGTAATCCCCACCACGGTCCTGATACTCCACGGTTTTAAAACTCCGCGTTTCCGGGCAAACAAACTTACCTGCCTTATAACACAATACTGACAATAAATCAGTCTTATCAATTCCCAATGTTTTAACACATAGATCAACCTTGTTTTTCAGCTTTTTGGAAAGAGTAATAGAAGTAAAAATTTTCTGTTTCATACATTCAGCCTTTATACATTGTTTAATTATATAAACTGCCGGGATGTAATTTTGGCTGAAAAAAACAATGTATTAGCAGAAAAATTTGCAACTACTCAGTTGTTAGTGAATAAATGAACTTACTGACAAAAAGTTAACAGGTAGAATAGAAAGACTTCTGCGCAGAACAAAGACCAGACACATGCAAGGAGAACCAGCAGACAAATGGAATACATAACGCGGGGCCTTACTCCTCATTCTCCCTTTTCACATATTCGTATATAGCTTCCTGAGAACGGATACTCTCTCCATGCTTTGGAACATATTCATTCTTCAGTTCCGAATCAACAATACGCCCCTTCACATTATCAGACCAGCTGATTTCAAACAGATCCCGCAACTGGCGGAGAATATCCGGGTCAAGGACCGGACAGGTCACTTCAATCCTTCTGTCAAGGTTCCGTGGAAGCAGGTCGGCCGAAGAGATATAACAGACCTCATCACCTCCATTGCAGAAGAAAAACATTCGGCTGTGTTCGAGATACTTGTCAACTACACACCTCACTTCAATAGAATCACTCATACCGGGTATTCCAGCAACAAGCGAAAACATGCTCCGGACAATAAGCCTGATCCTGACACCGGCACGGGAAGCGCGGTACATCTGATTAATTATATCTCTGTCCGAAAAGTTATTTATTTTGATATCGATATAACACTGTTTGCCGGCCTTGGCCGCTTCAATTTCCTTTTCTATCAGGTCAGTAACCGTGTCGCGGAGATTATACGGTGAAACCACAAGGTTTTTGAACTTATGCATCTGATAGCTGTTTTCAAAGAGGTCAAACAGGCGAAATGCGTCATCCGATATTTTTTTATTTGCGGTCAAAATACACAGATCAGTATACATCTTGGCGGTATCTTCATTAAAATTACCCGTGGCAACGGAACAGTAATTTGTCAGTTTGTTTTTAGAATCCGCCCTTTCAATTAATAAAAGTTTTGAATGCACCTTTAAACCTGGAAGCCCAAAAATAACTGTCGCCCCCTCCTCTTTCAAAAGGTCGGCCATTTTTATGTTATTTGCCTCATCAAACCGAGCCTGAAGTTCAAGCAGAACAATGACCTCCTTGCCGTTTTTTACCGCGTTAATGAGTGCGTTAACAACACTGGAATTTTCAGCAACACGGTACAGGGTTATCCGTATCCGCTGCACCTTTGGGTCAATTGAGGCTTCCCGCAGCATATCAATAATATAGTCAAAAGAGTTATACGGAAAATGGAGCAGCACGTCCTGTTTTTTTATCGTATCAAGAATAGACACAGAACCGTCCAGGATTTTTGACGGCACCGGCTGCGGATACAGGCTGTGTTTTTCGTTAATTATGTCCGGAAACCTGATAAACTCCTTAAAATTGTGATACCTTCCGCCAGGCAGGATTGTATCGTGCGGCTTTAATTTCAGTTTCTTCAATATAAACGACAGCATTTCGTTGGGCATGGATTCGTCATACCCGAGGCGGACAGGATTTCCCTGTTTTCTTTTTTTAAGCCCCTTATTAATTTTTGAAAGATAACTGACATTAATATCATCATCTATATCAAATTCCGCGTCCCTGGTCAGTTTTATATCAAAGGCCTCAAAATTATCATACCCGGTAGTGGCAAATATCTGTCCAAGGCCGTAGCGGATAACATCATCAATAAACATAACATACTGCTTTTTCCGGACACTCGGGAGAATAAGAAAACGGGGAAGCGTAGTAGTCGGGATTTCAACAATAGCAAATTTCTGTGCCGGACGGCCTGATGCTTTTGTCATTTTAACAATAAGATAGATAGACCTGTCCTTTAATTCGGGAAGGCTGGTTCCGGTATGAAGGACCACCGGAAAAATCTTCGGGCGGACTTTTCTGCTAAAGTAGTCCTGTACAAACTCAAAATGTTCCGGCAGAAGTTCATTTTCCCGTAAAAAGAAAATATTGTGTTTTTCCAGCTCTTCAAGAAGATTGCAGTATATCTCTTCATACTTTTTATGCAGCGAAAGGACAATTTTCTGAATTTCCGCGAGAACAATGCTCGGGTCCACACCGATTATCTTGGTCCCCTTTTTTCCAAGAGAAACAAGCCGTTTCAGTGTCGCTACCCTCACTTCATAGAATTCGTCAAGATTGGAGGAATATATACCCAGAAATTTGATCCTGTTTATCAACGGAACTGTAGGGTCATTCGCCTCCTGCAGGACCCGCGCGTTAAACGAGAGCCAGCTTATCTCTTTTGGTATAAAATCACGCTGCATATAGCACCTTCCATTTTTTCATTTCAAAAAGAACCATACATC
>CAYTFO010000256.1:0-4530 GCA_964437135.1 uncultured Roseivirgaceae bacterium
ATGTCAGGACAGAATCAGCGTATATTTCGGATCCTTCATATGTAATTGCTGACCCGGTTTCATAAAGTTCGTAAGGTTTGGCAAAAACATAGTACGCTTCCATAGCCTTTTCAACAAGACTCCATCTATTTGATTCCACTGGTTGCCCGTTAAGATAGTACATCGTATTACCGATTGTGTGGTCTATTGAATGAACATCATCTCCTTCAAGCCAGGATATTGCTACCCGAAATGGATTCTTTTCTATAGTGATCCGTTCTTCTTTAAGCGATTCAACATTTCCCAGACTATCGAAGAGTTGAGTTTCTTTTGTAAATGATACTCTGTTCAGACGGGACCAAATAGAATCCGGATCTGAATAACGTAAAGCTTGCTCAATTACAGATTCTACATTAGCTGTATTCTGAGGTGTTCTTTGTTCTGTTTTCGATGAACATGCTGCCATCCAGAGAAAGGATGACAGCAAAAAGATATATCCAATAGATTTCAATTCAATAGGTCAATTCCACAATTTTACCGGCAAGTTCGGGCGTGACATCCTGATGCTCCCCTAACTTAACCATACCATGCTTTTCAAGGCTTTTAGTGACTTTATCACCAAAACCTTCATAGTCAGACGTGTACTGACTCAATTTAGTTTCAATACCGAGTGATTTATAAAATTCCTCTGTTTTCTCAATGGCTATTTTCGCTTTTTCCTCGATTGAGCCGGATCTAATTCCCCAAACTCTTTCAACAAATTGAGCCAGCTTTTCTTTCTTCTGTTCGAAACGAACTTCATAGGCTCTTGGTAAAACGATCGCTAAAGTTCTCGCGTGATCAATTCCATAATGTGCGGTCAACTCATGCGCAATCATATGCACACTCCAGTCTGTAGGGACCCCTTTATTTAGAAGCCCGTTCAACGCCATCGTACAGGACCACATAAAGTTTGCAGCAGCTTCATAGTTCCATTTTTCTTCCAGCACTTTTGGTGCTACTTCGATGAGAGTTTGGAGCACACTCTCCGCAATTCTATCCTGTAACCAGGCATCGTGCTTATACGTCATATACTGCTCCAATACATGAGTAAACGCATCTGCCACTCCATTCGCTATCTGTCGTTCTGGTATTGACTTAACAACATTGGGATCACAAATTGAAAATTGTGGAAATAGTCCAGGTCCTCCCATTGCAAGCTTTTCATTAGTCTCTTTTCTACTGATTACCGAACTACTATTCATTTCGCTCCCGGTTGCCGGCAATGTCAAAACAGTTCCGAATGGCATTCCAACTTCTGTTCTGATTCTTTTCGCAAGTATATCCCAGGGGTCATCACCACTGTAAAGAGCCGCCGAACTTAGAAACTTTACACCGTCAAGTACAGAACCTCCACCCACTGCAAGCATGTATTCAATGTTTTCATCCCTGATGATTTTAAGCGCTTTCATCAACGTTGTAAATTGTGGATTAGCCTCTATTCCTGAAAACTCCATCCAGTCATGTTCAGCCAAAGCATCTTTTACCTGATCATAGACACCATTCTTTTTGATACTCCCACCTCCATAAAGAACCAATACTTTCTTATCTTTCGGAACGAGTGTGCTAAGTTTAGCTATCTGACCTTCACCAAATACAAGTCTTGTAGGATTATATAATTCAAAGTTTTTCATTTATTGAGTAATTTAGATTTGTCTTAATTTAACTATCCTCAACAGAGAATGATTCGGAGGACAGAAAAAAAATTATCTAATATGACTTCAAGAAGAAATTTTTTAACAAAATCTGCTGCATCGCTTTTTGCCATTCCTTATCTAAGTTCTTTGGAGGGTAAAGAATATAGCCTTAATTTTTTAAAAATAAAGAATACCAGTAATGACGAATACTGGAAACAGGTCCGGCTTCAGTTTCCCCTGAAAATGGATCAAACCTATTTTAATAATGGAACCATGGGTCCTACATCAGGATATGCCCTGCAAAAAATGATGGATCATTTATCCCATTATGCTGTTCACGCGGCAGAAGTTGATTACAAAGATGGAAGCGGGCCTGAACTTCTTACCGGTTATTTTCCATACATAGAGATCAGAGAAAAAATCGGAAAAATTATTAATTCGGATTACAGGAATATAGCATTGATACAGAATGCAACATTTGGAATGAACTATGTAGCCAATGGCCTTGACCTGAACAAAGGCGATGAAATTATCAATACTGACCAGGAACACGGAGGAGGTTTTGCGGCCTGGAGACAGCTTGCGAAAAGAAAGGGCTGCATCTATAAAATGGCTAAAATGCCGGTTCCGGCAAATGACCCACAGGAAATTATTGATTCAATTTTTCAGCAGGTCACAAAAAAGACTAAAGTTATCGCAATACCGCATATAGTCTCAGTCTATGGAGTAGTGATGCCGGTAAAAGAAATATGTTCCAGAGCTAAGGAAATGGGAATTTTCACGATCCTTGATGGGGCACAAACTGTGGGGCAAATTAAAGTAGATGTTCAGGACATTGGATGTGATGCTTATTACAGCAGTTTACATAAATGGATGCTGGCTCCGGCAGGGAATGGAATCTTGTACATAAATCCTGAACGCATTGCAGATATCTGGGTAAGTATTGCCAGTTATAATTGGGACAATTATGAAGATCACGGTTTTCGATTGATGCAAAATGGAACGGGCAATCCGGCGGTATTGGAAGGATTGGATGCTGCACTGGATTTTTATAATACTATCGGGGAGGAAAGATGGTTAGGCAGGATCAAAGAACTCGGTGATTATCTTCGTGAGGGGCTAGTAGAGATGGATAAAATCACCATTTATTCACCTACTAATGATAAAATGTGCGCCGGGATCACTACTTATGCGCTCGAAGGTATGACCGGGCCGGAATTGCAAAAGTATCTGTGGGAAAAAGGCCGCCTACAACCCAGATCTGTTGGCAGTGAATATTTGAGGCATAGTGTTCATATCTATAATAGTAAAAATGAAATCGATAGAACGCTTGAATTGATCAAAAATGCCTGATTTTTAAAATGAAGATTCTGGTAATACATCAATGAGAGGAGGTAAATCTATTTTCCAAGTTATTTATATTACTAAAAATTTCATCGGATATGAACAAACGATCTTTTCTCCGAAATTTTTCCGCCCTTAGTATTGGAGCTCCACTCTCATTTTCAGGAATTCAAAACCTGATAAACGAATATTCAAATGTATCCGTGGTAAATCTTGCTGAAAATGAAGACTTCTGGAAAAAAATCCGATCCGGGTATCGATTGAAAGAAGATTATATCAACCTGGAAAATGGATACTATTGCTTTTTACCTCAGCAAACACTGGAAAAACATATTGAACATATCCGGGAGATAAATTATCAGAATTCGTATTATATGCGGACTGTTCAATGGGAAAACCAGCGGAAAGTGAACACAAGGCTGGCTGAGGTTGCAGGGTGTAGTCCGGAGGAATTGATCATAACCCGAAACACCACAGAATCACTCGATTTGGTGATTGCAGGTCAGAATTGGGAGGCCGGAGATGAAGCGGTAATGGCCTATCAGGATTATGGGGCAATGCTTAACCAATTCAAACTGATGGAAAAAAGATACGGAATTGTGAATAGAATAGTATCTGTTCCCAATCATCCAAAAAATGATCAGGAGATCGTTGATCTTTATGCATCTCAGATAAATGATAAGACACGATTATTAATGATCTGTCACATCATCAATATAACTGGTCAGGTTTTACCTGTTAGAAAAATATGTGATATGGCACATGAAAAAGGATTGGAAGTGATGGTTGATGGTGCACATGCTTTTGCACAGCTGGATTTTAGACTGGATGAACTCAACTGTGATTACTACGGTACAAGTCTGCATAAATGGTTATCTGTTCCTCTTGGAGCAGGATTTTTATATGTTAAAAAGGGTAAATCCGATAAAGTCTGGCCGCTTATGGCTGAAGACGAACGTTTTGATGATGGAATTGCAAAATTGAATCATACGGGTACCCATCCGGTACATACTCATCTGGCAATCAATGATGCTATTGATTTTCATGCAATGATTGGGATAAAGCGTAAGGAAGCAAGATTAAAATATTTGCAGGACTATTGGACAAGCAGATTGCGGGATATAGATGGCATAACTGTAAATACTCCCAAAGAAATGGAAAGACATGGTTCTATCGGTAATGTTGGGGTTGATAATATGGAGCCGGGTGATCTTTCAAAGACTCTTCTCGAGAAATATAAAATCTGGACCGTGGCGATCAATAGAAAAAATGTGAGAGGGGTTAGGATTACTCCTAATGTCTATACAACTACGGATGAACTGGATGTTTTAGTTGATAGTATGAAGGAAATTGTGAGTTAAGGAGGAGTTTTCGGTGGTCGGTTATCAGTTATCGGTCTGTTTGTGACTTATCCTGATTTTAGTTGACAGTTATTTGATCTATTAACTGTTATTCAAATTGTAATATTTACAGAATACACATGCTGGAGTTAGATAATCTAAACTCATATGTGGTCTAAAGTTATTATAAA
>CAYTFO010000257.1:0-4494 GCA_964437135.1 uncultured Roseivirgaceae bacterium
GTACAAAATCCTGGTTATTAATTAGTAGAATACTTTTAATATATATCGAGAAAGCGTGTAATTTTACACGCTTTCTTTTTTTGGTATGAGTAGAGTTTGGATAGCGATAAGCGGCATTATTTTTTTAACTATTTCATGTTCCCAAATTGATGACTCTAAGAGCAAAGAGTTATTTACACTTTTAAGTCAGGAACAAACAGGAATCTCTTTTCAAAATATTCTCAAAAGTACTGAACGAATAAATACCTACACCTATCGAAATTTTTATAATGGTGCGGGAGTAGCTATCGGAGATTTGAATAATGATGGGTTACCGGAAATATATTTTGCTGGAAACCAGGTAGAAAATCAGCTATATCTTAATAAAGGGAATTTTCAGTTTGAAGATATTACTGACAAAGCTGGTGTTGGATGCCCTGATGTTTGGTCAACTGGTGTAAGCTTTGCAGATGTAAATGGAGACGGTTTTTTAGACATTTATGTTTGTAAATCCGGTCCCCCGACTGGAATAATCCGGCATAATGAACTTTTTATCAATAACGGAGATCTAACCTTCACAGAAAGGGCTAAGGAATATGGAATAGATGATACTGGGCTCTCAAATCATGCAGTTTTTTTCGATTATGATAAAGATGGTGATCTTGATATGTATCTGTTAAATAATTCACTTAGAACTATTGGGTTTTATGATTTAAAAGAAGGTCAAAGAGATATTCGTGATCCTGATGGAGGTAATAAACTATATAAGAATGAAGGAAAATCATTCGTAGATGTAAGCGAAGAAGCTGGAATTTATGGGAGCGCAATTGGGTTTGGATTAGGGGTGCTAGTATCAGATATCAATGGTGATGGCTGGCAGGACATATTTGTTTCTAATGATTTTTTTGAAAGAGATTATTGCTACGTCAATAATCAGGATGGAACATTCAGTGAGATCGTTGAAAAAGCGATGCCTGAGATTAGTATGGGATCTATGGGGGCCGACATAGCCGATATCAATAATGATGGTAAACCTGAAATTTATGTAACTGAAATGCTTCCCGAAAAACTCTCAAGAATAAAAACTAGTACACTTTTTGAAAAATGGGATAAGCATGAAAGAAATGTAGAAACAGGATATCATTACCAATACACCCGAAATATGCTACAATTAAATCTAGGAAATGATCCATATGATGGAGTTCCTTTATTTCGTGAAATATCAAGATTGACAGGTGTTCATGCAACCGACTGGAGTTGGGGTGCTTTGCTAGCTGATTTTGATAATGATGGGTTGAAAGACATTTATGTAGCAAATGGTATAGCAAAAGACCTCACCAATCATGATTATGTAAACTTCTATGCTAATAATAGTTTGTTCCTTTCAAAATACAAAGAAGATTCAACTGTGATCACGAAGTTGGTTGAAAAGATGCCTTCTACTAAAATTTCAAACTACTTTTTCAAAAATAATGGAGGACTCAATTTTAGTGATGAAACGGTAGCTTCAGGTTTATTTTTTGAAGGATTTTCAAATGGAGCTGCATATGGTGATCTGGATAATGATGGTGATTTAGATCTGGTTGTTTCAAATATTGATGATCAAGCACTTATCTATCGAAATGAAACTAACAATGGTTATTTAAAACTAAAACTTACTGGTTCTGATAGTAATACTTCTGCAATAGGGACTAAAATATATCTTTTCAATAATGATTCCCTAATCTATTATGAACACAATCCCTCAAAAGGCTATATGTCTTCTATGGATCATCAATTAGTTATTGGAGTAGGTGAGTGGAAGAAAATAGATTCGATTTCTGTTATATGGCCCAACCTAATGCAAGCCAATTTTTATGATATTGAAATAAATAAATCTCTACATCTAAATCAGAAGGAGTTAGAGCAAAGCAGGTTTGTTATGAATAAAAACTCTCCTGATTTATTATTCAAAAAGATTGATCTTATGGATCCGCCAAGACACATGGAAAGTGATTTTGTGGATTTTGACCGGGAGCGTTTGTTATTTCACATGAGATCGGAGGAAGGCCCTAAGTTGAGTTTTAGTAATTCCAGTAAGTTATTGTTTGTTCCTGCAGGAAAAGGTTTTGCCAGTAAAATATATGAAATGAGCCAATCAAACTTCATAGAAGTTTTCGATATGAGTTCAAAAGTTGAGATGATATCAGAAGATGTGGGTGGATTATTTTTGGATGCTGATGCTGATGGAGATGATGACTTACTGGTCTACACAGGTTCTAAAGAATCAGATGCCTTTTCTTCATATTATTATGACAGACTTTATTTCAATGAAAACGATACGTGGATATTAGATGAATCATTTCCTAAAATCAGAACCAGTACATCCATCATAAAACAGATTGACTATGATAATGATGGTGATAATGATTTACTAATTGCAGAACGATTGATTCCGTTTAATTATGGAGCCTCATGTGAAATAAAATTATTAGAAAATAATAAAGGCTTTCAACAGGTATTGAACGAAAAAGTCTATGATTTTAAGGATTTAAGAATGTTGACTGATATTGAAATAGTGGATATCAATAATGATGGCTGGGACGATGTGGTAGCCGTTGGGGAATGGATGAGTCCTTCCTTTTTCATCAACAATAATGGATTTTTCAAAAACCAAGCAAAAGAAATTGCTGTAAATGAACTAGCAGGGCTTTATAAAAGTGTTTCTACTGGAGATTTTAATGAAGATGGCAAACCGGATTTCATTTTTGGCAACTTAGGAAATAATACGAGATTAAAAGCTACTAAGACTTTGCCTCTGACTCTTTTTATAAATGACTTTGACAAAAACGGGACCATTGATCATTTGTTATGTCAATACGAAGATGAAAAGCTTGTGCCCCTGACAATGCTTGACCAGCTATTAAAACAGCTTCCTGTTTTGAAGAAAAAATATGTAAAATTTGAAGATTATGCTGATCAATCGATTTTTGAAATGTTTGATAAAAAACTAATTGATGAGTCCTTGGTTCTGGAAGTACATAATCTATCAAGTCTTGTGTTACTGTCTGGAAATAAGGGATATACAGTAAATGAGCTTCCTTTACAAGCACAAATCTCCTCCATTTATGACATTGAAGTATTGGATGTAAACGGTGATCAACATTTGGATGTATTATTAGTTGGAAACCAAACAAAAGTAAAGCCAGAATTAGGTGCATATAGAGCTAGCAGGGGTCAGGTATTTATTGGAGATGGAAAGGGTAATTTTCAAGAGTTACCAATTGATCAAAGTGGTTTTGTAGTAGAAGGAGATGCCAGAAGTATAGAAACAATAGAATTTGAAAATAGTAAGTATATAATCGTAGGTTTAAATAATGACAAAATTGAATTATTTGAATATGGTAAAGGGGAAGAATAATCTATTAATTGTTGTATTAATTTTCTTTGGGCTGATGAGTTGTGAAGTAAAATCAGATTATACCAAAGCGGTAGAGAATGCTCTTGAATCTGGTAAACGCAACGATAGCATTTTCTTTAGTTTTTATTTTGGAATGCCATCCAAGGACTTTTTCGGCGCTTGTTGGGAAATGAACAAAAAGGGGATGATCAAGCAGGGTCCGGGAAATAAATCGGTAGAATACTATTTTGAAGATAAATTCAATGAGCCCGTATTAATGAGGTTTTATCCTCGATTTGAGGAAGGCAAAATAGTCGAAATGCCTGTCGATTTTTTATATGAAGCATGGGCGCCCTGGAACAGGCATCTATCAGCAGATTCTTTAATGCCAAAAGTAATCGACTTACTTTCTGATTGGCATGATGTAGAATTTCAACTGCAGGAATCTGATAAAGGCAGAAAGGTTTATTTTAACATAGATGGGAATAGACAAATTCTGATTTTTAAACAAGACTCGTCCAGAGTAGGAGTCAAATACACTGATATATTTTTAGACAATCCATTAACACAATGACCAGATATTTTTTATTTACATTACTTGCTTTCGCATTCGTAGCTTGTCAGCAGAGTCGGGAAAAAGAAATGAAGCTTTTTTCATTGATTGAGCCGAATGAAAGTGGAATTGAATTTAGTAATGACCTAACTTTTGATGCTGATTTCAATATATACACTTACCGAAACTACTATAATGGTGGAGGTGTCGCAGTAGGGGACTTCAATAACGATAATCTTATCGACATCTATTTCACAGCAAATTCAAAAAAAAATCAGCTGTACTTAAATAAAGGGAACTTCAAATTTGAGGATATTACTGAATCTGCCGGAGTAGGAGGTAAGAGGGCATGGAGTACTGGAGTAAGTATTGCAGATGTAAATGCAGATGGATTTCTTGATATTTATGTATGTAATTCGGGAGATATTAAGGGTGATAACAAACAAAATGAGCTTTTTATTAACAATGGTGACCTGACATTTACCGAACGAGCAGAGGAATTCGGACTGGCGGATCAGGGTTATTCTACCCGCTCTTCCGATTCGGAAAAGCAAAGAGCCTAACCAGTGGCCGGATTTTATTC
>CAYTFO010000258.1:0-1726 GCA_964437135.1 uncultured Roseivirgaceae bacterium
CCAAATAGATTATTCATGGAATCATTTGTTATGCACATTATAGGAGATGTCATTTTTCCATTGAAAACGTACTATTTTGAATCCTTCTTTTGGGTGTTCTCCATGAGCCGTGTAATATGGGCTTATTGCATAACAGGAACAGATATATCCCTCTTTGTTCACTGCAAAATAATGCCTGAGTTTATGAACTCCATCATATTGCGTTTGAAGCAAATTAGCACACTCCTCGTACAATTCATCAAAGGTCTTAGGTGCAAAACCATCTATATCATGTCGTCCTATAAAATCATACTCCTCCCAACAGTTAAAGTAACGTGGTTTGAGGTAGTTAATAGCATGATCCTTGACATGATTGCGAAGCAAGGCACGGTACTCATCGTTTTTAATTTTTCTCAAACTGTCAATACGTTTTTGAACACTACAGTCCTTAACGTTTGGTTCACATATCCATATGGTTGTATCAAGTTCCTGTTCGTAGCTATAATGTTTTCTTGACACTACTTTTCCATTTTGCACCTCTATTTGTGTATAATCATTCAACTTCCCTACCAGATATGTATATGAATTCTTGTATATTTTTTTATCCCTCTCCCAGATAGTCAAACTTTCCTTAAAGGTCAATGTGTCGTAACATTTTTGTGGAGTAGTAGGCAAAATTTTATTTTCCACCCAAGAACAACATTTTTCTTGCGCCATTAAATGTGCTTGGGTGATAATATATATGATTAGAAATATTGACACCTTTTCCATAATAATCTATCAATTTAAATGTAAGAAGACTACCCATCAATAAGTAGTCCTCTTAATTCATATAAGTTTTATTTCTCTATTTCTATCGGTTTATGTAACCTGAAGACCATAAATTACCGTTACAATATCTTACGTACCCTTTTGATTCGATTGCTTTTAGCCAGAACTTTTGAGGTCCATTGTTTGCCGTATAGTTAGGTGCGGCAAACCATCCCCATCCTGTCTCACATGTTAGAAAATCATCATCTCTAAGGATTACTTCAACACCAGAATTAGTGGTATATCCTAATTGAATAGTGGGATATCCAGATGGTAACTCCTTCCAACCAACTTCATATAGATAATCTCCACCTGAACTGGAAGGTTCAATGTAAACTACATGTTCAAATTCAAAATCATCTGTACAGGAGCAATTTCCTGGAAAATCATATACTCCTTCTGTAGATGGGCTATAAGCCCCAGTACTTGACTTTACTGCTGAAATTCTCCAACGAGGAGTATATCCAGCACTACAATCACTAAATGAATATGATCTTGTACCCCCTCCATTAATTGTTGCATAATATTCCCATTCTCCATCAATACCACCGGTATTCTTAAATAACCAAAACTTGTCTGGCACACCTGCCAATCCTGAAAGGCCACCATTATGATTCCATGATAAATTATATGTACATCCACTTTTTACAATCACAAAGTCGAACGGACTAAAAACAAATTTATCTTCAGTATCATCATTGAAAATTCTATTTATAGTTGCTACGTCTGTACTTGATATGGTATTGGGTCTTGACCAATTGCTAGGTATATCATTTTTTTTGGCCATCACATTAATACCAATTTCGGGTTCGTATGAGTTGTAGATCATAATTGAATTAAAATCAATAGTACCTTCTGAAAAAGAGGGATTGCCATTCCCTAAATGTTGATTCCGGTGATATTGACCACCATTCCGGCCATCTTGACCACCCCCCTC
>CAYTFO010000258.1:1736-4398 GCA_964437135.1 uncultured Roseivirgaceae bacterium
AGAGTTAAATTCGTTACTATTGAGTTGGCCATTTATACAAAACTATTTCTTTTTTCGTAATGATTCTCCTTTTAACTGTATTCTATGAGATCCATTGACCATTCGATCCAGGATTGCATCCGCTATAGTGCCATCTCCAATGATTTCGTACCATTGATTTACGGGAAGCTGCGAACTAATTAAAGTGGATGATTTACCATGTCTGTCCTCTATAATCTCCAACAACATCATCCTTGAAGCGGCATCCAGAGGTTGAAGACCAAAGTCATCAAGGACAAACAAGTCCTGTCTTTCGATTCGCTTGATTTCCTTAACGTATGAGTCATCGGCTTTCATCATTTTAAGCTTTGAAAATAGCTTTTGTGTGTTATAATAAAGGGTTTTGTAACCTTCCATGCAGGCTTGGTGTCCCAGAGCTGAAGCCAGATAACTTTTTCCCACTCCTGTAGCTCCGGTGATAAGGATATTTTCCTTACGTTTGATAAAGCTAGTATCAGCCAGACGAAGGAATTGATTTTTATCTAGTTGCCTGGAAGCAGTAAAATCCACTTCTTCTACTGAGGCCTGATAGCGGAAGCGGGCCATTCTCAGAAGCCGGTTGATCTTTCGGTTTTCCTTGTCTTCCCATTCTGCCTGAACTAACATCTCGATCATTTCCTGTGCATCCAGGCCATGATGCTGATTATTATCTAAGAGTGTTTTGTAGGCTTGATGCATACCCAATAATTTCATCTGGGCCATTTTGTTAAGGATTGTACTTTGCATAATATGATATTTGTTTTTATGTGTTAAGAATAATTTTCAGGTCCACGTATATTTTCATGGTCGGTAACCGGAGAAGAAGCCACTTTTTCGTCTTCCAGTCGGTCAAAACCATTTCGTAAGATTCGATCGATGACCGAATAGTTAAAGGTTTGGTATTCTGTGGCTCGCTTGACCGCATTGATCAGCCTTCGTCGGCCTACTTTTTTCTCAAAAGAGAGGATACCCACACAACTTCGATAGGCTTGCTCGGGATAGGTATAATGATCCAGGACTTTTTGGATGTACTTTCGAACCGCAGGATCTATGGCTGAACTCCAGGATAAAAACTTTTCAGGGTTCCAATCACTAACGAATTGGTGGGTGGAGGGCATATGTTCACGCTGAGTGGTATACCCAAAATGTTTAAAACTCCGTGGGGGGTAAGCAATTCTTTCTTTATTGCAATAGATAGCTATGTATGAGCGGGTGTAGACCAGCTTTACTTTTTTGCCAATGTACCGGTAAGGAACACTATAATAATGCTTATCTTCCCTTAAGTGTATATGAGCTGTTTTCATTACCGTAGCCATCTTGTACTGTTTCATCTCGTACCGCTGAGTGGGTAAGGCTTGTAAGCAGTGTTTCTCCTCCTGTTCAAAAAGCTGCTGGCGACTAATGGGTTTTCGCTGGAAATGTCTTTGGTTATGGTCTTCCAGTAGTCGGGATATGTCCTTGTTTAAGGAAGCAAGGTCATAGAATACCTGATCCCGTAAAGGGGCATAAATGCTGCTGTAAATGATGTTTACAGCTTTCTCCACCAATGATTTATCCTGGGGCTTATAACTTCTTGTCGGAAGAATGGAGGTCTGATAATGATTGGCAAAATCCATAAAATCTGCATTGAGCCGGGGTTCGTGTTTATCGGCTTTAGTTACCGCACTTTTTAAATTATCCGGTACCACTACCCGGGGAGTGCCTCCATAGAAGTGCAAAGCGTTTTCAACAGCAGGAATAAAATCCTCTTTTTGTTGGGTGGGAATCGCCTCAACATAGGTATATTGACTGTGACCTAGTACGGATACGAAGACTTCCACAGAGGTGATCTCTCCGGTTTTTCGATCGGTGAGATAGAGTTTTTTACCTGCAAAATCCAGGAACATTTTATCCCCCGGCTCATGTGTGAGGTGCATAGAGGCTGTCTGGGTGGACCGCCAGTTCCTGTAATGATCACAAAACTGTGAATAGCTATACCCATCCGGATGGGCTTTGCGATAATCGCCCCAAAGAATCCAACGGGTTACTCCCGTGCGGGCCAGTTCTTTTTCAATGGTAGGAAAACAAGCATAGAGTTCCTCTTGTCGCTTATCTGACTTCTTTTCTGGATCATTTAACAGATGTTCTAGTTGTTCGTCGTCCATTTTCAAAAGTTCATCAAAAGAATAGCTGCGTACTTGAATGAGCTGTAAATATTTCTTGACGGTATTCCGACTAACGCCTACAGCCCTGGAAATGGCTTGTAAGGGCACTTCATTGCTTCTTAAGCGAATGATCTGTTTAAGTTTTATCATGGTTATTGTCTTTGCGGCCATTTACTTGCTTTCATTTTTTGTGCAAGTCAACAATAACGTGAGGAATTACAAGTGGTCAGTATTGCCAGAATGATATTATTGACCAGTGGATAAAGATGGTCAATATTTCCGGAATGTCAGAAATTAGCCATTTCTAAAACCGCTGGAAATTCCTCTATTCAATCTTTAAACAGGGGGTGGTCAGTATCACAGGAATGGGTGGTCAACATGGTTCGGAATCTACACATGACTGGAAAAAGCCAGAGCGAAAACGTAAAAACTTGATTCGACTAGTGGTAGATAAAGACCATGCCTATGCATGGACCGGGCCGCCGGGCGGCAGGACAAGA
>CAYTFO010000259.1:0-1035 GCA_964437135.1 uncultured Roseivirgaceae bacterium
GTAATACCAGATATGCTGGCTGTATTCATAGGTATCTGAATGTCTGACACCTCCTCTTTCAGCCAGAAACTTGAGACCTAAGTAAAAATCATCTGTAAATGCTTCCCAAATGTAACTACTCCCATGATTAAAATAATTAAAAGTATCCCCACCGCCATAGTAAAATTGATATAAAAGACCCAATAGAATTGCACCTGCGAATTTTGCGAATAAAGCAGGAAAAAAATAAACCTGATTTTGCTTATTGGTTACGAATGGCCTAATGTAAAAAGCAACCACAGTAAATAAAATAAGATAAAAAGGAGTTATGATTAAATCCTGCGCAGTCATTACGCAAAAATACTAAGTATGTCTATTATTTTTACCTGCAGTCATTTAAAAATAGAATTGTAGTCTCTTTTGGAGTCATTACTTTTACCTCTGTGAACTTAAAAATCCTTTTCCTAACCCCCTGACATAAACGCCCATTTAATCGAAATTAGAAAAAAGTAAACCTCAATCAATCCAAATACTCCCAAAAGTTATCTCTATTGATGATAAATTGTTCCTTTGGCTTATATGCATTTAAAAAGGCTTTAGGAAATCTGACTTTGCTTTTTTGGTTCCATTTTATTTCAATAGGAGTTATGGTTCCATCAACTTCTATAACCAAATCAATCTCAGCCTGCTGCGTAGTTCTCCAAAAATAAATGTTACCATGAAAACCCGAATAGGAATGCCTTTTTACCACTTCGCTGATGATAAAGTTTTCCCATAAAGCTCCCACATCATTTCGATTAGGAATAGGAGTGAAATTACCAATTAAAGCGTTACGAATTCCATTATCATAAAAATATATTTTTCGACTTTTACTAATTTCATTTCGTTGATTTCTCGAAAATGGAGGTAATTGAAAAAGTACATATGAACGTTCGAGTAGGTCTATATAGTCTTTTACAGTTGCTTTATCTGCTTCTACTGTATTTGATATCTCGTTGAAGGAAACCTCACTCCCTACCTGCCATGCAAGTGCCCTGAGTATTTTAACCAATAACT
>CAYTFO010000259.1:1045-4298 GCA_964437135.1 uncultured Roseivirgaceae bacterium
ATTTGTCAAGACATCAGGATACATCCCGTAAACTAGTATATTCTCAAGATTTTGCAATCCCTCGATAACTGATGTTGTTTCAACATACTCGGTCCAGCTAATTGGGTATAATTGATATTCCCATTTTCTTCCGGTTAAAGGCTCATTTACCTTATTTGCAATGTCGAGTGAAGATGAACCTGTTACAATTACCTGTATATTAAATCCACCATCAACAATCATCTTTATGGTATTTCCAATATTCTCGATCTTTTGAGCTTCATCAAAAACGATTAATTTCGAGCGACCTATAAGAGTTCTTATTCTGCTAAAAGAAGCATCCTGCCACAGTAACCTCATTTCAGGATCATCCCCGTTTATATATAAATATTTCCCAAATAATTCTGAGGCCAGTTTTTTTACTAAAGTTGTTTTCCCGACTTGCCTGGGACCCAAAATAATAATAGCTTTTTTCCCGCCTATTTTTGATCTTATTCTCTGCTCAATTATTCTATATATTTGCATAAATCGAAATGTAATCTCTAAATATACTATTTTTAAGCGATTATATTCTCTAAAAATTATATTTTTTGGGGATCAAAACGAGAATAGGTATTATTTTCAAGTATATTGTAAGGCTTTAGACAGAAGATCAAAAAGACCGCGAATCAGAAATAGCTTACATGTGATTATTTCCATGATTGAATTTAATCAGCTATGAATTTGGTCAAATGTAGTCTTTACCGCTTGTCTCAAATCAGGAATCATAATACCTTTACCTGTAAATAATTTACTGGCTTTTTAATTTTCAATAAATATCCTAAAGTTGACTTTTTGGATTGCATTCTAAAAAAGCTATATCTTTTCATTATTAAAATGCTGATAGGTAATAATTTTAAAGAAAGTCAACATTAAAATATTCCTATTAATATTCGTCATTAAGATCATATTTTGTGAAAATCCTTTTCCTTACCCCATACCCACCTGATAAAGCTCCATCACAGAGATTTCGGTTTGAATTGTTTATTAAGGAAATAGCCGGCCCGGCGACCAGCAGGAGTCGGGGGAAATGGGGAAATAGCTCGCCCGGCGACCAACGGGAGTCGGGGGAATTAGATGGATCTGGTGAAAACTCTACTATGACTAATTTCGATGCCAAAAATATAAGTATTAAAACCCAGTCCTTCCTGTCCGAAAAAGGCTGGGAAATTCTTTATTCGAAAGGCAATGCCCTCCAAAAAATCTGGGCAATACTGATGGGTTTTGGAAGAAGGAAATGGATGTTGCTTCAGGCATCTAGTTATGATTATGTTTTCATTCATCGAGAACTCACTCCTTTAGGTCCCCCAATATTTGAATGGTTCCTGGCTAAAATTCTACGAAAAAAGATTATCTATGACTTCGATGACGCCATCTGGATGGATGATGGACATGACAACAATCCAATCTGGACCTGGCTCAAATGGCGATCAAAAGTTGCTTCTATTTGTAAATGGAGCTGGAAAGCGAGTGCTGGTAATGAATATCTCGCTGATTTTGCAAGACAGTATTGTGATCAGGTTGTGGTAATGCCGACGGTGGTGGATACGGGTAGGCATACAATCACCCTTCGTGAGCCTCAGGATGACATTCGTGAGCAGCAAGGTGGTAAAAAGGGTCCAGACGCTGTGGTCAGGACAATAGATGTCAATCCTGACCGCAACGTAAGGATAGGTTGGACGGGTTCGCATAGCACTTTGATGTATCTCGATCCGATATTGCCAGTGCTCCAGGAATTACAAAACGAACATGATTTTCAGTTTGTAGTAATTGCTAATAAGGATCCTAATCTCCCTCTAAAAAATTACCAATTCATAAAATGGACTGAAGAAAATGAAGTATCCGATCTTCAACATTTGGATATCGGTATTATGCCACTTGAAAATACCGAATGGGCGAAAGGCAAATGTGGTTTCAAACTCATCCAGTATGGAGCAGTAGGAATACCCTCCGTTGCTTCCCCTGTTGGAGTTAATTCTGAGGTACTCATAGATGAAAAAACCGGTTACCTTGCCTCCTCCACTCAGGAATGGAAGACCTGTTTAGAAAAACTATTGAAAGATCCAGAACTAAGATCAAAAATGGGTCAGGCAGCGAGAGAACATATCGTTGCAAATTATTCTGTGGAGAGTCAGAAAGAAAAGTTCTTTTCACTGTTTGTAAAAAATTGAAATAAAATCAATTCTCGGACGAGGGCTCTATTGATTATCTATTGTTTTTCTGGAGTTTATCTATTGGTAATCTATTGTTTATCATTGATTCTTTTCCTTCAATTATACCCCAACTCACTATTCTCCAGCCAGTTCATAAACACATATAGCTGCCAGACTTTTATATGTACATCCCCAGGGTTGCGAGAGTGTAATTGTTTTCGGATAGTAGAAAGCTCACTCCAATTGAATATTCCCAGCTCTTCATTTCTCTCTTTATTAAAAACCAAACTGTCTAACTCTGATAAAAGCTCATTTTTAAACCAGTCCAACAAGGGAACTTCAAACCCGTGTTTTCCACGACTCATCAATTCTACAGGCAAATCATCTTTGAACGCTTCTTTCAAAATATACTTTCGGGATTTACCATGCATTTTAAATTCATCCGGTAATTGAAATGCAAACTCCACTACATTATGATCTAAAAACGGAACCCTTACTTCCAGACTATTGGCCATCGACATCCAGTCCACCTTGGTCAGCATATCACCAGATAAAACCAGCTTCACATCCATTGCCAAACTCGAATTCAAATCATCTCTTTCCAAATCTCCCAACAATCCCTTCTTTATTTCATCTAATTCTGCCCTCCAATCATTATTCAACAGCATTTCAACCTCTTTTTGTGGAATGAAGGATGCCAGTCTCCAGTATTTCTCCTTAGTGTTTGCGTGAAGTATTTGCTGGTATTTATACGCCTGACGAATGTAATTCGTCCATTTATTTTGTCGCGATTTGGGTAAAATTCTTAAAATGAACTTATCGCTTTTGATTAGACTATTCAATGAACTTTTCTCCAGGGATCGCATCCAGGCTTCATGCTTATTGTACCCTGAGAATATCTCATCAGCTCCGTCCCCGGATAATGCAACAGTCACCTGATCTCGTGTCAACTTACTCAAAATAAACATTGGCAGTGCACTGGAGTCCGCAAATGGCTCGTCAAAATAATCAATTGCATTTTTTACATTTTCCAGCAAATCATCATTCCCCAACTTAAAAGTATGATGATGGGAACCAATCTT
>CAYTFO010000260.1:0-4265 GCA_964437135.1 uncultured Roseivirgaceae bacterium
ATATAGGTAAAAAGAATAAATTTTGGCTTCTAAAGTTGCTTTTCAACATAGAAGCCACAGAGCTTGAATTCAGTTTCCCTTCTATTACTTGATAATTAGACGTTTTTATTCTTTCAAAGCTGCTTTTACATAACTCTCAACTTGTTTTCTCAAAATTGTAAGAGGAACTGAGCCATTCTTTAATATCACCTTATGAAATTCCTGGATGTCAAATTTATCTCCAAGTGCTTCAGTTGCTTCTTCTCTAAGTTTTTTAATGGTGATCTCACCCACTTTATAACTTACTGCCTGCCCCGGCCAACCAATATACCGATCTATTTCAGTGTTGACTTCGTGAATAGAAAGCGCAGTATTTTCAGACAAAAACTTCACTGCCTCCTCTCTCGACCAGTTTTTGTAGTGAATCCCTACATCTACCACTAATCTACATGCCCTCCACATTTCATAAGTATATCTTCCAAACATGTCATAGGGTGTTTCATACATTCCCATTTCTTCACCGAGGTACTCCGAATATAATCCCCATCCCTCGCCGAATGCACTGATGTAATAATTATACCTAAAATCAGGTACGTTTTCTATTTCTGACGCCAAGGCTCCCTGCAAATGATGTCCTGGAACTGCTTCATGTAGCGTCAGAGCTGGTAAAGTATATAAAGTTCTGCTGTTTAATTTTGATGTGTTGACCCAGTATATTCCAGCCCTGTTTTGTGATCGGCTTCCCGGAACATATCTTCCTCCAGTGTAGTTGGGCGCTATCGCATCCGGAACAGGTTCAACTGTAAACGGTAATGAATATAATTCACCAAATAGTTTTGGTAATTGCCCTTCCGCTTTTTTGCTTAACCAGGCTGCATAATTCAATAACTCCTGACCTGTCTTTGCATAAAATCGTGGGTCTGTTCTTAGAAAATCTATAAAATCCTCGAAGCTTCCCTCATATTTCAATTCTGCGATGATATCATTCATCAAAGATTTGATTCTCCTGACTTCAAACATCCCAAGGTTAAAAACCGAATCAGGACTCATATCAAGAGTAGTAAAATGTCGAATCCGGTTTTCATAATACTCCCTGCCTCCGGAGATATTGATAACACCCGACTTTTCAGGGGCAGCTTTCAGGTATTTTCCTGACATCAATTTCTCTAGTTTTTGATACTCTGGCTGGATGTCGCTGGTGATTATTTTGGTAACCTGATTCACTATATCTGACCTCTCTTCTTCTGTAAGATCTGAAGGTAGATTTTCCAGTGGTTTATAAAACGGGTTTTGACTTAAATCTGAATCTGTCCATATTTTAAGTAAATTCAAATTGTTTTGAATAATGATTTTGGGAGGAAGTATGCCTTCTTTGACACCGGTCTCGAGAAGTTCTCTCTGATATTGCATATAATCTCCAAAACCTGGAAGCCAATTTACATATGCCTTGAAATCTTCGACAGTATTGAATGGCATACGTGGCAGGAAATAAGTTGGGGAGTTATAGAAGCCTCCTTCCGCATTCATTGGGACGAGATATCTTTTATAATCTACATATGCAAGTTCATCCCGTAATTGTAATAACAATATTTCCTTATTGATCTGGTCAAATTCGGATAAACTCTCATTCTCAATTGATTCCACCCGCGTCAGGAATGGACGCTTTTCATTTGCTCTATCGATGATAGATTCAACTTTCCTAAATTGATAGGTTTCCGGATGACCTCCTCTATTACGATCTAAACGATAAGTATTGTCAATTGAATCCAACTGAGCTACTATACTTTTCAATTGAGGATTGTCTTGAGAGTATAATTTTGAAGAGATTATACAGATTAGAAAAAATACTAAGATTGGTTTCATTTGAATTTGATTTGTTGAAAGATAGAAAGAATAAATTCAGAAAATTGATCATTTAAATAATTTTCAATTGATGGAGATCGGTCAATTTGTACCATTCCAGCCATTAAAATAAAATAGTATTCAATTTCAAATTAAAAGACTCCAGAACATTAGATTAGCAGGGCCATGGTATCTACTAACAAAAAACTAACCCGTAAAATGTGTCTTCTGACTCTGACGGCAACCGGTGTTTGTTCCATGTTTGGTGCATCAATCAATGTAGTACCCTTCATGATCCAGCGAAATGTTCCGGGCATAGGACCCTATGTGATTTATGCTTTTCTTTTTGCTGCTATTCCGGCACTTTTAGCTGCTCTCGCATATGGAATGCTGGGATCTGCAATGCCAAGAGCAGGAGGAAGCTATATCTATGCAAGCAGAGGCCTTCATCCTTTTCTGGGATTTGTTGCCAGTTTTTCCCAATGGTTCGGACTGTCGATTGTAATAGGAGTTATCGCTTACATTATTGTTCCATTTATTCGGGATGTGGCTGTTACAATGGGCAAGCAGGAAATAGCAAGTATGCTGGAGGTAGCATGGATCCGTATATCGCTGGCCTTAGTTCTTATCTGGACATTTGTTGGGGTGAACATTAGCGGAACAAGAACCTACAAAAACACATTGCTTCCGATGATGTTTTTGATGTTTGGCTTAGGTACAATCGTAATCGCTGCCGGATTTGTTTTTTCAGAAAGTGATTTTATACAGGCTTTGAAAATCAAAGAAGGCAGGACTTTTGAACCCATTCATTCTGTTTCATTTGACTGGAAAGTTTTCCTTTCAGCTGCCGCTGTTCTTTTTTCAAGCTTTATTGGTTTTGACTCGATTGCACAAGCAGGAAGTGAAGCTAAAAATCCTAACAAAAACATTCCAAAAGCCATCTTACTCGCTATTATTTCAGTGGGGTTATACTATTTTGTATTTACCCTGGCGGTTTACAATACGGTTCCCTGGAGTTTTATAGCACAGGAGTCACTTAACCAAGACATAAGTGCGCCCGGTTTGTTAAGTTATTTACTTCCGGTTAGCTCAGGCGTTTTAATTTTAGTAGGTGCAGCCATAGCGTTAATTAATGATCTTCCGGCTATGCTTTTATCCGTATCCAGGTTGATGTTTGCCTGGGGAGAAGACGGAATTTTTCCAAAAGTCTTCTCTAAAGTCCGTCAATCAAGTCATACTCCGGTTTATGCTCTGATCCTCGCTGGAATTATGTCCTCGTTAGGAGTGTTTGGTTCACATTTCGCCGGAGATTTTTTCCTGGGTGTAGATATCATGGTTACATCCATGATGGTCAATTTTCTCCTCATGTGCATTACGTTGATTTTAATTCCTAAAATAAATCCTTCTCTTGCCAAAGACATTTCTATTTTCAATAATGTAAATACCCGGATAATTATTGGTTGGTCGGGAATTATCTCAATTTCAATATTTTTGATTGTTCATGTTTATAAGGATTTATCCTCTGAAGTATCCAGCTGGTATTATCACTCTACTTATGTCTGGTTAATCGTAATGCTTTTAGGAACTATTATCTTCGTTTTCAAATGGTTTCAGCTGAAAAATCAAAATATCGATTTGGTCCAAAAATTTAAAACTTTACCTGAAGAATAACATGGAATTATATACAGAATTAGCACCTGGATTTTCCATATCCAAAATCATCACCGGGCTTTGGCAAATAGCCGATATGGAAAGAAACGGTAAGCAACTTGATCCGCTTGTTGCTGCCAATCATATGACTGCTTATACAAATGCAGGTCTAAATACGTTTGACATGGCCGATCACTATGGCTCGAGTGAGATCATTGCTGGTAAATTCAAAAATGAGGTTGTTAAAAACAGTGAAGTAAAGTTATTTACCAAATGGGTTCCTAAACCCGGGAAAATAAGAAGAGAGGACGCAAGAGATGCGATCCAGCTTTCGCTGGATCGCATGGAGCAAACCTCTTTAGACCTACTGCAATTTCATGCATGGCACTATCCGGACCCAGGCTGGCTTGATGGTCTTTTTTACTTACATGAATTGCAGGAAGAAGGTCTTATCAAACATCTGGGTGTGACTAATTTTGATGCCGCTCACTTAAGAGTAGCCCTGTCTAGCGGAATTCCGCTGGTCAGCAATCAAATCTGTCATTCACTTCTTGACCAGAGAGCTGCCTGTAAAATGGTTGAGGTTTGCAATCAATATGATGTGAAGATTATTGCATTTGGTGTGATGGCAGGAGGTTTTCTCACCAGCAAATGGTTAGGTAAAAAAGAGCCTAAACAAGGTGAATTAAAAACCTGGTCAGAAATGAAATATAAAAGGTTTATTGATGCTTCTGGAGGATGGGACCCTTACCAAAATCTGATAGAGGTAGTAAAAAATATAGCTGAAAAACACC
>CAYTFO010000261.1:0-4198 GCA_964437135.1 uncultured Roseivirgaceae bacterium
AGCTTATGCTTCTTTTCAAACATAATACCTCTGTGAAATAGCTTTTTATTGCCGAACTCATTTCATGAGAATTGTAATCAATCTTCTATATGTAAAAGCTATACCACAAAGAATCCCATAAATTGGATTACACTAAGGAGTACTAAGAGTCACAAAGTGATTTCAGTAATCTGAAGTCAGTCAAATTTCGACACCGTCATTTTGAAAAAGGGGAGCAAGCTGAAATCTGAAGACTGAAAACAGAATTCTCACTATGGTATGGAATAGTCTTTCATACTTTTCTGAGTTTTTAGCTAGTCCTTCTCTTTTAAGTTACTACAACTCCCTAATCTTGATATTTCTAAAAGCTACCTGATTTCCATGATCCTGAAGCGCAATGTGTCCTGTCTTCGATTTCCCAAATCCGGCCCAGTCTTTAAAAGCAGATCCGGCCACTAACTCCTCCCACTCGGGTCCATTCACGGGAAACTCAAGTACTCTGACATCATTGAAAACAACAAATCCTTCATTTTTTTCATGATCAATATGGATCAGGTAATGGTTCCATTCACCTGCTGGCTTACTAACAATCTCGGCCGGAGCCATTATATTGAAAATTGAACCTGCTCGTTGAATATCCCCTCTTTCTTCCACATATTCTTTCCAATTATCATCCAAAATCTGTATTTCTGGACCTGTTTGATAGGTATGTTCGTATTGATCATCTTCCTGGACACTCCAGAAAACACCCGAATTACCTTCCGCAGAAATCATCCATTCGAATTGAAGCTCAAAACTGGTGAATTTTTGATTGGTTACAAGGTCTGCATTAGTAGCTTCAGTTCTTTTTGAAGGATCAAAAACAAGCACTCCATCCTGAACATACCATCCATTGAAATTTTGATTACCTTTCTGGTAAATGTGCCAGCCTTCGAGATTTTCACCATTGAATAGGTAGGTCCATTGCTGGTCTGTGTTGCAGCTAAATAATAGAATGCTAAGAGAAATGAGAAGCGTATTTTTCATACAGGCAATTTAAAGTATTTCAATAATGTTTCGATTACCAATCTTATTTCTAATCATCGTATTTACCTTTCAATGTGGTCAAAAAGAGGTAAAAGGGGAATTTTCATTTGACCAACCAAAGAAAACAGAAAGTAAAAAAGCTTCAACTTTAATTGACTTAAAAAGCAAGGGCGTAGGGCCGATTGATTCTGTCAAATTGAATCCTGAGATTGATATGAAAATGGCAGCAAAGGGAAAAGAATTGTTCGAACAGAAATGTGTTGCATGTCACAAGGTTGGATCAACTTTTATCGGCCCTGCACCAAACGGAATTTTGAAACGAAGAACTCCTGAGTGGGTGATGAATATGATCCTGAATCCAACAGAGATGTTAGAAAAAGACTCCCTCGCCAAAGCGCTTTTCATGGAGTTCAATGGTCAGCTGATGACTGACCAAAAAGTACAGAAAGCCGAAGCCCGGGCGATTTTAGAATTTTTCAGAACGCTTGAGGATTGAGTATATGAAAGATTATAATGGGTAATTAATGAGTTAATCCAGTGGAATGTAATGAGTTACTTCCAGAAATTTTCCTGATGCTTTCGACTCATTTTTCTTTCGTCTCAGTTCCTTAATTACGCCACCGAGGCGGAACATTTTTTCAGGAAGTTGAGTGTTACCTTTCGCATGTGCAATGAAAAACTTTGAGTCAGATTTTGTGTCTCGTACTTCATAGATATCATACTTTTCAAAAATGGGCACCATTATCATGGACATAGTTTTACCAGTGGATATGGGTATCATAATAAAACCGGTTAGCTCATTTTTGGAATCTACTTTTTTCGGTACTCCGGTTATTATAGCAGATGCATTTACTTTACTAACCTTTTCAGCTTCAGATGGAAGCATGTAGGCAGGCAGGTACTTCTCGTACTTTCTTTTCAGGTCAGTAGATAAATGAGAAAGGACATTATTTTTAAGATTCTTATCAAAATCAGACAATGTCATTTCCAGGTAGATGATCATTCGTTGGGTATCAGAAAAAACCCCAGCCGCTTTCGCTAGTTCAGCACTGGTAACCTCTCCATCATTAGCCTGGGTAAGAAAATTGTAGAATCTTCCTCCATTATCCAGAGCTTTCATTGCTCCATTTAGAGATTTGTATGGGGTTACTTTTTTCATGATAAATATGTGAATAAGGTTACTATTTTTTCAAGGATTGCATCTAGTAGGAATTTGGGTATTACATTACCTTCATCCAGCACCTCGATAAATCTAGAAGCATCAAAAGCAGTTAGTTGATCAATTATTGCGGTAGAGTCTTTTTGTAGCCCACAAGTTCCCTCCGGAATTTGTTCCCGCAATAGCGAATTGGGTTGAAGATTGCTCGTTAGGGGGACACATAGATATGATTCTGGTATATTGACATTAAGTGCGTCTGTTTGCACTATGAGGCAAGGACGGATTTTACCTGGCTCCGATCCTTTGGTGGGATTACAATCCACCAGCCAAATCTGACCCTGATGTTTAGTTGTACTACTTGTTGTCATTGCTATTGGCCACTGCAGAAGCAGCGAAGGTATCTTTATTGATTTCTTTAGATTCAGATCGGGTATTTTCAAGGGCTTTTGCATAGCTAATGATCAGTTGTTCCTTTTCTTTTTCCGCTAAATGAGCAGAAATAGCTTCTTTAATAAAAGCCGAGGGCGATCCACCATACTTTTCAATTTTTTCGAGTACCACTGCCGGTAACCGTAAAGTAATCGGTTTAGAGTATTCTTTTGATTTATTCATGTTTACAAAAATAATTACAAAAATGTAAACAATAAGAATTATCTTTGTATATCTTTCAATTAATGACTATTCAGTACTCAAACTGATGGCTTATTTCGGCTTTATTCCTGTTAGTTATTTTGATAGGAAGTTTATTTTATTTTTCAGAATCTTTAATTAAAAGATCATCTTTTGTGGAATACTTATATTGTTTTGTCCAATTAGGCATAGAACTTAATGGAGGAATTACTACCCATTGGTCATCCTCTTTTTTCTCTTCTTTTATTTTATTCATTAGTTCGAAGTGAAGAGGAGTTATGGTAATTAGATCTAGGTCTTTATCAATTCCTCCGACGTAGAAGCTGTCTAGTTCATCTACTGTTAATTGATCTGAAATTAATTCTATGGCACGAGAAACTTGCTTGTCATCTGACTCAAATAATGAGATTCTTTTTTCCACCATTATTGACTGACTGCTTGATTTAAATTAATCTGATGCTCAACATTATAAAGTAATAATGCAAATTAACATTATCATCTTGTTCGTCTTTATGCTTCCTAACGTTGGCGGTATGAAAAGTTGCCGATTGCGGGCGATTTCCTGTCAAGTTACACAAAAGTTGGAGCGGGCTACAACCTTTAAATAACCTACTATCCCGGCAATTTTTTATACCGCGTGTTGTGGCGTCGTTATTATTCATTTCTGTTATAATGTCTTCTCAATTCATCATCACTGGCAATATTTCCGAGTCCAATTGTCAATGTAAAATAATAGTTATAACTCAAAGTCGGTGAACTACTCAATTTGTCTTGATTATTGTTTATATTCCACCTTGCTTCTTCGAGTGGCAATAAATAACCAGTCCTAAAATTAACCAAAAAGAACCATTGATAGGAAAACCCAAATCCAAAAACCAGATTTGCTCTTGAGTTCGTAATTTCTTTATATTCCAAAGTCGTGTTAAAATAGTTATTAAAACTTGTCTCATTTGGAATTTTTTCACCATACAAATAATTCAGTCCGCAACCTTTAAAACCAACATAAGGAAAAATTGAATATCTATGGTTTTTTGTCAAGTCATAACCAACATTTAATGATGTCGAACGGTATTCAACTTCGGTCAAATATGTGTCATCGTCATCTTTCTTTGTTGTCTTATTGAATGAGAAAGTTGTAATCCACCTATTCGTATATAATTGAAGGCCAATCCCTATATTTGCGGCTGAATATTCACATTTTGGATATCCTAATCCAGTCAATTCACTATTTATCTGTTGATTGTCAATTATTGGAAATTCAATCGGAAAGATAATAAATCCACCAAAAACATTATTTTTCAATGTATCAGTCTGTGCAATTAATCCATTCGTTAATGCAACCAATAAAAATGTCAATATTAAAATCTTTATTTTCATGCTGTTGTCTTTTTTATAATGCGCCAC
>CAYTFO010000262.1:0-4174 GCA_964437135.1 uncultured Roseivirgaceae bacterium
AGAAGTTATTGTAGCAGATGATGGTCAAAGCTATAGCTGGAACGGAAAGAGAGTGGGTTCCGGAGAGATGAAAATAACCTCAGAAAACCCTAATCATCGCATTGATTATGATCTTACATTTTTAACTCCCTGGAAATCTCATGCAAAAATTGCCTTTGATCTGAAAGAAAACGGCGACGAAACAGAAGTTACCTGGATCATGAAAAGTAGCCTGCCATTTTTCATGTTCTGGATGACCAAAATGATGACCGCTTTTATGAATAGCGATTATGACCGGGGCCTGATGATGCTCAAAGAATATTGTGAAGATGGAAAGGTAAGCTCAGATCTCGAAATGAAAGGAATAAATCACTATTCTGGCGCCAAATATGTGGGTATCAAAAGAAAAACAACGATCGATAAAGTGGGGCCGGACATGAGCGCAGACATTGAGAAATTAAGTGGATGGTTTAAAGAAAATAACATTGAAATAGCTTCAACACCCTTTTCCATCTATCATGACTGGAATATGGTAAAGCAAACAGCAGAATACACTTCTGCTTTTCCGGTAAAAGAATTTCCTTCTAATGTTCCGAGTGATTTTCTGACAGGAGAAATCCCGGAATTGGATGTTTATACCATCCGTCATAGAGGCCCGTACAGATACCTTGGAAATATGTGGGGACTTGGGATGAACCTTCAACAAAGTAAAGTCTTCAAGGCCAGCAAGAAACAACATCCATTTGAAACTTACGTGAATATGCCCGATGAAGTTCCAGATGAAGAACTGATCACTGAAGTCCATTTTGCTGTGAAATAGTTTGATAGAGATCAGAAAGGAGATCTCAGACAAAAGAGATTAGATAGTAAACATTCAAAGAATATATTGAGAAAAGGAGCAGTCGCAAATACTGATAAGCAACCCTGATTGTAAAAGACCGTAAAGATTAAGGTCAAAACTCAAGTACTATGCTTCACTCGCTTTCGCTAAAATTCAAAACATATTTTACTACTATCGTATTGATCTTAGTAGCCATTTATTTAGCCTGGGACTATCATGATGGTTCATTTGATAAGCATTATCTACTACATGATGAAAACCTCCCGGGCTTTTCCAATTTATGGGGAATTTTTCTGATTCCACTTGTTACCTGGCTGGCTCTTACAATTTTAAACTCCTTTATCTTAGCTAAAAAAGCTGAAAAAGCAGGTTCAATTGCTATGAAATTCTTTTTAGCAATCCTATTCGGAGTTATAATTTCTATCAGCTTTCGAATGGAAAATGACAACATTTCTGCCAGTATGATGCTGGGAGCTATAGGGCTTTCGCTCTTCATTCCTCTCTATCGACCGGAGTATATATTAGGTTTTATTCTCAGCATGATTGTGGTTTTTGGTTGTGTTTTACCGGTAATTGTAGCAAGTGTTTTATTAGTTATGTTCCTGATCACTTCAGGAGTCAGATTCCTTTTATTGAAGACAATAAAGAGGGTGAAAACTTAGGTGTAGCTCCTGGTTTTTGCTCTGGTTTTTTAGAAAAATACCTACGATCTTTTCATTCCTTTTTTAAGTATCACTAAAGTATTTCCTATTTCAAGACCAAAATCAAAGCAGGAATTGCTGGAATTAAGCTTGATCAATTATCAAAAACTTATGGAATACATAAATTCTTTTGATAAAACCGAGCAGGAGAAAGAATTTCCACCTGGAACAATGAATTGAAATATCCGGGATGTATTGATGCACCTATATCACTGGCATCAAATGATGTTAAAATGGTACGAAGTCGGCATGAAAGGTGAAAAACCTGAAATGCCTGCCCCGGGATACACCTGGAAGACTACTTCGGAACTAAATCACTGGATTTTAAGTCAATACAAGGTTACTGATCTAGCAGACTCCAAACAAAAATTTTCTGATAGTCACAAAGAAGTTTCCGAATTGATTAACAAACATTCCAACGATGAACTGTTTGAAAAGAAACGATACAAATGGACGGGGACAACTTCTTTAGGTACCTATCTAATTTCTGCGATTTCCAGCCATTATGTTTGGGCGTACAAATTGATCAAAAGAGTGAAGAAACTGGATGAAACAACAGTTATGGCTTAGAAAAATACTCTTGATTTACAAAATCAGGTCATTTCGAAGTTTAGTTAACTAGAAAATAATCAATAACAGAAATAACAAAATCAATAACGCTGCAACCCATTTGTAGGAAATCGGAAAATCTGTAAACTCATATTGACAAATTGGGCATACTTTTGATTTTGCATCAACCTCCATTGCACAGGATGGGCATTCTTTGGTTTTCATAAGTGAAAGGTAATTATATTTCAGATTTTAAGAATATAATAGAAATTTCTTTTCTGAATGTATAACCTGTAACTTCGCGGTCTTATTAATCTTTCTATATGCTTTTAACTCAAAATATTTCTCTTCAATACGGAAAACGTGTGCTGTTTGAACAGGTAAATTTAAAATTTACTCAAGGTAATTGCTATGGTATCATAGGTGCTAATGGTGCCGGAAAATCAACATTTCTTAAAATCTTATCCGGCGAAATCTCGCCTAATTCAGGTTCGGTTGCTCTTGAACCTGAAAAAAGAATGGCTGTTTTGAAGCAAAACCACTCTGAATATAATGATACCCTTGTTTTAAACACCGTAATTATGGGACACCAGGAATTGTGGTCGATAATGCAGGAGAAAGATGAAATATATGGCAAACCTGATTTTTCAGATGAAGATGGAATAAAAGCTTCAGAACTGGAAAGCAAATTTGCTGATATGGAAGGCTGGAATGCAGAATCTGATGCTGCTGCCCTGTTAAGTGGGCTTGGAATCAGCGAAAATAACCATTATAAGCTAGTCAAAGATCTCGATGGGAGCCAGAAAGTTAGAGTCCTGTTAGCACAGGCTTTATTTGGAAACCCGGATGTCTTGATACTTGATGAACCTACAAACGATCTTGACATACACACAATCACATGGTTGGAGGATTATCTTCTGAATTTTAAGAATACGGTTATTGTAGTATCTCACGACCGTCACTTCCTGGATACGGTTTGTACCCATATTGCGGATATAGATTTTGGTAACATCAAACTCTTTACCGGTAACTATTCCTTCTGGTACGAATCCAGCCGGTTGGCGTTGAGTCAGAGAGCAAATAGCAATAAAAAAGCCGAAGAAAAGAAAAAGGAACTTCAGGACTTCATCGCTCGATTTAGTGCAAATGCTTCCAAGTCAAAACAGGCAACAAGCCGAAAAAAGCTACTTGATAAGATCAATATTGACGAGATTCAACCTTCGAATCGAAAATATCCAGCTATCATTTTCAACCAGAAAAGGACCGCAGGCGATCAAATACTTGAAACTAACCAATTAAGTTTTCAGTCTGAGGGTGAATATCTATTTAAAGATGTCGACCTCTTTGTCAACAAAGGAGATAAGATCGCAGTAGTCAGCGATAATAGTCTTGCGGTCACATCATTTTTTCAGGTATTGATGGGCGAGAAGAAAGCTTCAAGTGGAAGTTTCAAATTTGGACAAACGATCACTACCGCTTATTTGCCAAATGAAAATGACGAATACTTCAAGTCAGATGAAAACCTCATAGACTGGCTTCGTCAGTATACCGAAGGAGAAAAGGATGAAGTTTACATTAGGGGTTTTCTTGGAAAAATGCTTTTTTCAGGACAGGAAACATTGAAAAAATGCCATGTTCTTTCGGGAGGTGAAAAAGTACGCTGCATGATTTCCCGAATGATGTTACAGGAAGCCAACTTGTTAATTCTTGACGAGCCAACCAACCACCTTGATCTGGAATCGATTACAGCCTTCAATAATTCGTTAAGAGATTTCCCGGGTACTGTTTTATTTACTTCTCATGATCACACATTTACACAAACCATAGCAAATAGGGTACTGGAATTAAATCCAGATGGGTATTATGATACGTTATCGACATTTGATGAATACTTCGAGAAGAAAGAAGCAATGAGTGCTTAAAATCATTGTAGCATGATTTTAACGAGTGTCGAATATAGTATTCGAATCCCGAGCACTCGTTACAAACGAGCGCTAGCTTCAGGTTTTACAAAGTCTTCAGTTTTCAGAAATCAGTTTTCTAACTCTTCTGACTTATCCTGATTTTGGTTGACAGTTATTTGATCTATTAACTGTTATTCAAA
>CAYTFO010000263.1:0-4033 GCA_964437135.1 uncultured Roseivirgaceae bacterium
GACAACCATAATTCTGGCATCAACAAGGATATCTAGAGAACGTAAGATTCTTTCACTATCTGACAATAGGTAGTCAACAACTTTATCACCTTCTTCAAAGAGAAGATTTTTGCGAATGAAACTATCCCTAGTTTTGGGATGAACACTGTTTACAATCTTTCCAACTCCCGATTCAATAACTGAGGTAGTATCCCTTACATTACCGTCGAGAATGGGAACTTTAACTATTCGAATATCCCTGATCCTTTTTCCCTCAAACCCACTATAATAATCTTCACTTTCTACTGCCTTATCTGTTGCGTAAACATCTTTTACCGGTGGTTTAAAAATGAGTTTATAAAGATCTTTTGTGATCTTACTCTTGTATGACTTAGAATAAATACTATCGTAAAATCTTTCTGATTTGGAATAAGGATTTTCTCTTACCTTATATTTTTGATCTTTGGATATTATGATAAGTGTATCATTTACAGGAACAAAAATTGAATCTTTAAAAACGATAATCTGATCTCTCTGTAACCTGAGTGTATCCATCTGTGCATTTACTCTCATATGAAAGAATGTAAACACTAAAACAAATGCAATTTTGAAAAATGATTTAAAAAATTCAGTCACAGGTATTGTTGTAAGACAATGTTTAAGTAAATCTAAATTACCATATTTGAATAATTAAACAGACAATCATAATTATAGGTAAATGCTCCGAAAATTAATTCGTTTCATTGTTTCTATTCTTTTAATCTTAATCGTAGTATTCTTTTTTATAGTTGGGAAGATTACAGACATGGTTTACAATAAAGTTGAAGAAATTCCTGAAATTCAACTCAGTCAGGAAACTAAAGATCTTCATTCAAATATTCTTATGGCTGATCTACATGCGGATAATTTGCTTTGGGATCGTGATCCACTGGACCGTTTAAACCATGGGGCAGTTGATATCCCAAGATTGATAGAAGGTGGATATGCCTTGCAGGTGTTTGATGCAGTAATTAAGACTCCAAAAAACCAAAACTATACCTCTAATACAGGTGATACAGATAATATTCAACTTTTGGCAATGGCTAATCGCTGGCCTATTCCGGCCTGGTTTAACCTAACTGAACGAGCTCTTCATCAAAGTAAGATTCTTCATGAAGCAGCCAACGAATCTCCAAATCTTGAAATTATAAAATCAAAGGAAGATTTACGCTATTTTCTCAGTTTACGAAAATCTAATAGTTATAAAGTAGGTGGTATTCTATCTATTGAAGGGTTGCATGCACTTGAAAATGAATTTGCAAATCTTCAGGTTCTTTATGATGCAGGATACAGGATGATGGGTTTGGTTCATTTCTTTGATAATGAAGTTGGCGGTTCTTCTGCCGGAGTTGATCAGGGAGGTTTGACAGATTTTGGAAGAAGAATAGTTAAAGAAATGGAACGAAAACAAATAATCATTGACCTTGCACATGCATCACCTGCTTTAATTGCGGATGTCCTTGAAACAGCTACCAGACCAGTTGTAGTGTCTCACACCGGAGTGGCAGGTGTAAGAGATAGCCCAAGAAATCTTACAGATCAGCAAATAAAAGCTATAGCTGATAATGGAGGATTGATAGGAATAGGTTTTTGGGAAGAAGCTGTTGGAGGCATTCATCCCACAAATATTGCTGCTGCTATCCGCTACACCGTAGACATTGCCGGGATTGATCACGTAGCATTGGGTTCCGATTTTGATGGAGCTGTGACAACCGGTTTCGACTCTTCTAAAATTATCTATCTAACTCAAAGTCTCATTGAGGAAGGCTTCACTGATCAGGAAATAGAGAAAATAATGGGAAAAAACCAAATCGATTTCTTTATGAATAATCTTCCATAGAAATCAGGTTTCATACATCATCAAAGATTAATAGTGGTATTTGAAGTTATAATCTAAGATTGATTTCAACTTTTTATTACTCACCTCTTTAAATGGTTCATTTTCATTGACAAAAACAGGAGGTTCCAGCTTGTAATCTTTTGCAGCAGAGATATAAAATGCTTCCTTTGTATGCAGATGATCTGAAACAACATTCAAGGTTTCATTTTTTATTTCTTTTTCAATTAATCTTGCTGTGACCTGAATACAATCATCAAGATGAACCATGTTAACCGGATTTAAACTTCCTTTTATTTCTTTCCCGGACAAATATTTAATAGGATGTCTTCCATTTCCAATCAAACCTCCAAAACGCAAAATTAGATAAGACTTATTGGAAGGCTCTTTAAATAATTCTTCGCAAGCCAAAAGTCTGACACCTCCCCTGCTGATCATATCAGGGCTAGCATCTTCTTCAAAGACTTCCTTGTTTAAGTTTGGGTAAACAGCAGTCGAACTAATAAAAATAACCTTTTGAGCACGACTTGTGTTAAACTGATTTTTTATCCAATTAAGCTGCTTAAAATGGAATTCATTATCGCCATGAGTATTTCTGGGTGGAATATTGATAAGTAGCAAATCAGAATTAAACAGTTCAGGCTCAAAGTTTTCAGGAATTGGATTGAGATTCAAAAGATAAGGCTGAATATTCTTTTGCTTCAGAATCTCCATCTTTTCATCTGATGTAGTCGAAGCATAAACCTGCATTCCAGTCTTTACAAGATAATCAGCAAGCGGAAGACCAAACCAACCAGCACCAATTATTGAAATTGATTTACCATCCATATTAAACTAATCTACTTTCAACTATTAACTCCCTATGACAATTACAAAACTATCCATATAAAAGATTTTATGAGTTCATGTAACTTATTTTCATTTAAAAACGTTATGTTTACATATATATTTAATTTACTTATATATTATGAATAATAAAGAGTATATAAAAGGGACTATAAAGACCATTGTTTTAAAACTTTTGACAGAAAAAGAAAAAATGTATGGTTATGAAATCAGTCAGAGAGTGGGGCAATTATCTGGTGATGAAATAAAACTTACCTATGGGGCATTATATCCTATTCTTTATAAACTGGAAAACGAAGGCTTGCTCACTACAACTTCTGAAATTGTAGACAACAGGGCAAGGAAATACTACTCTTTAACCGAAAAAGGCCAAAAACAGGCAATAGAAAAGGTGAGTGAATTGAAGAAGTTTATCAATTCTCTTGAACAAATATTAAAGCCCGGTGAAAATAATAGAAAATTAAGCCTGGAATCATGGGGTATCTAAGTCAGGACCAGTATGCCAGAATAGAAAAATTCCTCAACGATGAAGGTATCAAATATGAGCCTTTAAGAAGTGAATTACTTGATCATATCATCTCTGATTTTGAGATGCAGATCAGAACAGGAGAAAATTATGAAGACGTAGAAAAAGAAATTTTGGGTAAGGTACCCGTAAATCATTTTAAACAAATTGAAAAAGAAGTCATGGAAGCCGTAAACAAAAAATTTAATCTATCCCGGAGCTTGTCATATTTTGGACTTGGTCTGTTGTTAATATCAACTGTCTTTAAATTACTGCACCTTCCACTGACTGGTGTCTTGTTATTATCATCATTTGGATTATTCGGACTTAGTCTCTTTGTAGGAGTTATAAAAGGCACGAGCATCTACAATGATAAAACCGGAAAAGTAATGCTCATCGGTCTTACTATTGGAGTAATCTTTTTCTTGATTTCATGGAGTTTTCAGATACTACAATTACCAGGTTTTATTGGGTTGAATTCAATAGCTATAACATTATTGATTGTGCTTTTTCCAATGGTAACTTTTAAACTATTATCACAATCAGATAATACAGATAATGTCCTTTATTTTCTACATTGGAAAAACAGAAATGGTATAAACAAATTTTTGTATATCACTTTATTACTCGGAATTGCAATTCAGGCTTATATAACATTTTACTATGGCAGTAGTATGTTTCCTGAACTATTATTAATTATTACTATTGGTGCTGCCGGACTTCAGTTCTTTGCCCTGAACTGGCATAGTGATGTGAACCGAAAAAACCCGTATTTGAAGTATTTGGTAATATTCAGTTTCATTTTATTTATCCTGCCATCATTTCAT
>CAYTFO010000264.1:0-539 GCA_964437135.1 uncultured Roseivirgaceae bacterium
GGGATGCAAAGATAGACATATACTTTATAAAACAAAAGAATTAGTGGATACTAATTGCGAAATAGACAATTTTTTGCTTTTTTGCGCTTATAACATATAACGTAATTATGAGTTCGATTGTTTTCCAAGTTTACTTTATATTTTTTAATTGGGGCTTTTTTGCACATAAAAAAATAAATGAAATAGCGGTTTACACATTGCCTGTTGAAATGAATCGCTTTTTTAAGTCCAATATTGATGAGATAATTGAAGGATCAGTTAAGCCGGATATGAGGAGATATTCAAATCCTGCTGAAGGTTTTAGGCATTACATTGATTTGGATAAATATCCTGATTCACTTAAAAAACACTTTCCATTGAAGTGGAAATCTATGATCAATGATTTTGGAGATTCAATTGTGAAAGAGAATGGTATTGTTCCTTGGCATATAATGATTATGAAAGGTAAGCTTACCAAAGCATTTATAGATCAGGATAAATCAAAAATAATTAAATATGCTTCTGAAATGGGACATTATGTAGCAGATGCAAATGTGCCC
>CAYTFO010000264.1:549-4004 GCA_964437135.1 uncultured Roseivirgaceae bacterium
ACAACATCAAATTATAATGGTCAGTTTTCTGATCAATTAGGTATCCATGGATTATGGGAGACCAGATTACCTGAATTGTTCTTTGATGATTTTGATTTTTACATGGGTAAAGCTGAATATCTATATGACCCTTCTGAGGTTATTTGGAATTTAATATATCAGGCAAATAGGGCAGTAGATTCAGTTTTTCTATTTGAAAAAGAGTTGTCTTTACAAAGCAGGTTTGAAAATAAATATGCGCTGGTAAGCAGGAATGGAATTGTCAAAAACGATTATTCATTTGAGTTTTCCGAAGCATATCATAGAAAACTTGATGGTATGATTGAAAGACAGCTAATAAGATCAATTAAATGTGTGGGAAGTTTGTGGTACACATGCTGGGTTGATGCTGGCCAACCGGATTTAAACCTGCTTAAGTAAGAACACTGAAAAACAAAAAACCCTTCGATTTAAGTCGAAGGGTTTTAATATAATTCAAATTGCAATTATCCAATTGCAACTCTTTTAAAATCAGTAACTGTTAATCCTTTGGAAACAGTATCAAGATATTTTTCGACAGATATGGAGCTGTCTTTTACGAAAGACTGGCTTAACAATGTATTTTCTTTAAAGAATTTTTGAAGTTTTCCCTGAGCAATTTTTTCGATTATATTGTCAGGTTTACCTTCTTGTTTTGCCTGCTCTTTACCTATTTCTATTTCTTTCTCAATAGTAGCAGCATCAACTCCGTCTTTGTTTACAGCTACAGGGTTCATTGCTGCTATTTGCATTGCAACATCTTTACCTGCATCGTTAACATCTGCACCGTTAGTATTAGAGAGTGCTACTAAAACACCTAATTTCTTATTTGAGTGAATGTAAGGAACGACACTTTCACCGGCAAGTTTTTCATAGGAACTTATTTCTAACTTTTCACCAATCTTTCCAGTGTTTTCAATGATTTTTTCATCGATTGTCATACCATCAATTTGAATACTTTTTATAGCTTCAACATCAGCAGCATCAGCATCGAAGGCAGCATCAGCTATCGACTGACCTAATGCAACAAAATCATCATTTTTTGCAACGAAATCTGTTTCACATGAGAAAGCAAGTAAAATACCTTTACTGCCATCATCTGAAGTTTTTGCGAATACTACTCCTTCAGAAGTCTCTCTATCAGCTCTGCTTGCAGATACTTTCTGACCTTTTTTTCTTAGAAGTTCAACGGCTTTATCGAAATCACCTTCAGCTTCTACAAGAGCTTTTTTGCAGTCCATCATTCCTGCTCCGGTCATTTGCCGTAACTTGTTTACGTCTTTTGCACTAATTGACATCGTAATAATTATTTAAAATATTTTGGTTTAAACAAAAATTGAACATCGATTTGATCAATGTTCAATTTTCAAATTATCATTTATTTAAGACTTTATTAAGCTTCTTTGGAATCAAGCTCTATTTTCTTTGCTTCTTCCTCAGCAACTTTTGCGTCTTCTTTATCTTTCTTTCTCTCGTTTAATCCTTCCTCCATGGATGCAGAGATATATGAAGTAATTAAACTTATTGATTTGAAAGCGTCATCATTTGCAGGTATTGGATAATCAACCTGGTTTGGATCAGAATTGGTATCTACCATTGCAAAAACAGGAATATTTAACTTAGCTGCTTCAGCTACAGCGATATGTTCTCTTTTGATGTCTATCACAAATAATGCTGCAGGCAATCTGTTAAGATCGGCTATTCCTCCTAAAACTCTCTCAAGTTTTTCGCGCTCTCTTGTAATCATCAATCTCTCTCTCTTCGCCATATTTTGATAAGCTTCATCTTTCATTAACTTATCAATTGATTGCATTTTTTTAAGAGACTTTCTGATAGTAGCGAAATTTGTAAGCATTCCACCTAACCATCTTTCTGTTACGAAAGGCATTTTAAGCTTCTTAGCTTCAGTTTCTACTACTTCTTTAGCTTGTTTTTTCGTAGCTACGAACATCACCTTACGCCCAGACCGCACAATGTTTTGCAGTGCAGCAGCAGCCTCCTCCAGGTGCTTCAGGGACTTATTAAGATCGATGATGTGAATGCCGTTTTTCTCCATGAAAATGAAAGGCGCCATTTGGGGGTTCCATTTTCTGGTAAGGTGCCCAAAATGAACACCAGCATCCAACAGTTCTTTAGTTGTAATTTTTTTCATTAAATTATTTTGATCTTATCGTTTACTAAACTGGAATCTTCTTCTAGCTTTTCTTCTACCGTATTTCTTACGCTCAACCATTCTGGAATCCCTGGTAAGAAATCCTTCAGATTTAAGAGGAGGTCTGTGCTCTTCATTGAATTCCACAAGAGCTCTGGAGATTGCAAGTCTTATGGCCTCAGCCTGACCTTTCATTCCACCACCCCTTACATTGATGCTTAAATCGTATGAACCAACTTCATCAACTTTAGTAAGCGGTTGTTTTACTATAATCTGTAGCACTTCAGAAGGAAAATACTCTTCCAGTTTTCTGTCGTTTACTTTGATTTCACCCTTACCAGGTTGTGCATAGATTCTGGCTACGGATGTTTTTCTTCTACCTATTGTATTGATAATATCCATCAAGGTTATATTTTAACTTCTGCAGGTTTTTGTGCTTCATGTGGATGCTCAGATCCTTCATATACATGAAGATTTCTAAATAATTGTCTCCCAAGTCTGTTTTTTGGTAGCATACCTCGAACAGCATTCTCTACCAGAATAGTAGAAGACTTTCTATCTTTTATTTCCAAAGGAGTTTGTGAACGCTGACCTCCAGGATATCCAGTATGTCTGATATATTCCTTATCGGTCCATTTTTTACCAGTTAACCTAACCTTGTCAGCATTTATGACAATCACGTTGTCACCACAATCAACATTTGGCGTAAATGAAGGCTTGTGTTTACCTCTTATCATTTTCGCAATTTCGCTGGCAACTCTTCCAAGTACCTTATTGCTAGCATCTACAACTACCCAGCCCTTCTCGACTGTGGCCTTGTTTGCTGATATCGTTTTGTAACTTAAAGTATCCAAACTAATACTATTTTTGTGTTTAAAATTTCCTATTCATAGAAAAGGAGTGCAAAAATAGAGTTTATATTATCAAAAAACAAAATACATCTTAATTATAGTTTGTTTTTTTCCAATTGCCTGATGAGCACTGCAAAGTCCTTGGGATAAGGTGCTTTAATATTTATGATTTCACCATTTCTTAATGGAAAAGAAATAGAAAATGCATGAAGTGCTATACGGCCAATTAAGGGTTGTTCTTCTTTATCTCTGCCCATTTTAAAATTTCTCTTGATTGCTGAGAGGTAGATAGGGTTTCCACCATACATACTATCCATAATAATTGGCATACCTACATCAGCTAAGTGAATTCTTATTTGATGCATACGTCCTGTAAAAGGCATACAAGCAAGCAAAGAATGATGTTTGAATATTTCCTGAGTTTTTATAAATGT
>CAYTFO010000265.1:0-3995 GCA_964437135.1 uncultured Roseivirgaceae bacterium
CTTTTCCTGAGATTCTGATTCACTAAATGCAATCATGGTCACTGTACTGGTTCCACTACCCGTATACACTACTTTGTGCGGACCTGGTCCAGAAGCTATGGCAGGGTCAGCATTTTCACCAAAATTCCATGTAATTGTTGAAATTGAACCTGTAGATGTACTTCTAAAAGTGATTTCCTGTTCCTCACATCCGGTGACTCCATTTGCTTCAAAACTTGCAACTATTGGTCCTTCTTCAGGTACTATGACTTCAAAATCATCAAGAGCCATACCAATATCAACTGTTGAAACGTCTGTCAAAAACGTGAATCTGAAAGCGACTGATTCATTTCCGGAAAGAAAAGATACATCTGTAGTGTATTGTTCAAAAGCACCCTCTGTAGAACCACTAAATATTGGAACTTCAGGACCAAAAACCGCCTGAGGATGAGATATAGTATTATACCAGGTATCCCCTATCTCCTCGTTAAGCTTAGTCCATGTTGACCCCCTATCAGTAGAATATTCAACGATAAAACCATCCCATGTATCTTCAAAAACATATTTCGCTTTAAACCCAAGAGTATAACTACCAACTATTGAAAAATCAAATGAAGGAGTATAAAGATAAGATTCCGTGTTATCTTGATAAGTTGCTGAATCAATGCCAGTAACCCAGGCGAAATCACCGGAAGCAGTACCATCCTTACCCTCTAACGAGGAAACACCTAACTCGAATGCTGTACCTGATTCATTTACACTTGTAAAAAAGGATTGATTAGTTTCAAAATCACCACCATCAGAAAGTGATATTCCATTTTCCAATTCTGGTATAACATTGATCAATTCTTCTTTTACTTCAGTTACTTCATTACCATTGGATGTTATCGTCAATGAAACATTATATGTCCCGGGTTCGGTATAAAAATGTAAAGGATCTCTTTTATCTGAAGTCTGTCCGTCTCCGAAATCCCATAAATAGGACTCTGCACCATTGGATATGTAAGAAAATTCAAGTTCTTGTCCTTCGTAAGCAAATGTTCTATTTACAGTAAATTCTGCAGTTGGAGGAGTTTTTCTTACTTCAAAATCATCCAACATAAATCCATCTCGTGGTAAGACAGGCTCTCCTGTTTCGGTAAACGTAAGCTCCACCATTTTAAAAACAAACCTAAAAGCCACTGTCTTTTCACCGGCAAATTCTGAAATATTATATTTTGTCTCTTCATTTATGTAATTACCAAGGAAACCCACTCCATCTTCTTCAACGAGATCGAAAATGCCACTTCTGTACCAATTTGTTCCCTTTAAATCATTTGCATATCCTAATTTTTCCCAAGTAAGACCATCTAAACTATATTGAACAATCACAGCATAAGGAGCATTATCTAATTCAGTTTCCATACTTTTGAAAAATGATAGCTCATAGGCAGTGGTAGAATCACTCAGATCAAAAAGAGGAGACTGAAGTACACTTACAAAATTTGCATACGGGACATTTTCATCAAGATCGGTCTTCCAAACATTTTCACCTGATCTTACAGAATCGAGTACATTTGAAGGTGTACCTAACTCCCAAACATTGATTCCTCCAACTATGGCAGCTGATCTAAAATCTCCCTGGTTGGATTCAAAGTCACCGCCGTCTGCCAAGAGATATGGAGCGGGAGCTTCATCTGTGACCAAAGGATTTACCACAAGTTCTATGAAAAAAGATTGAAGTAGATCAAAATTTTCATCCGTAATTGTAATCTCATACCTCAAAAGTTTGTTAAACTCTGCGTCCTCATTTACAGGAATTTGGAGTTCGATATTTACTGACCCTGTAACTTCTCCAAGACCAACCGAATCTACATCCGGTGCTATGAAGTTTTCATCGACTGCGCCAATTTTCAAATATGCTGCTTCTGATGAAGGATCTAATTCGTTAATCACATTAAATGAAAGAATACCATTTTCTCCTGCAGAAGGAATATCTCCTTCGCTGTCTAAAATTGAAATATCTGCTAATGTGAAAGCAGGTGTTTGAATAGTGAGGGCTCTTTCTACATTTAATCTTTTTCCCAGTTGACCTTCTATATTCGGATTAAGGGCATTTATATCATCTCCAGACGCGATCAACAAAGCAGATATTTGCCTTTGATTATAATCAGGATAATAAGCTCTTAATAATGCAGCAGCACCCGCTACTAAAGGTGATGAAAATGATGTACCATTAACTGGTGCGTAATTTTCATTTGGAGAAGTGGTTAGCGTTTGAACTCCGGGAGCTGACATATCCACCCATCTTCCATAAGATGAAAAAGAAGCCCGAAAATCAAGATTATCTGTTGCTGCCACAGACACTACATTCTCATAACCTGCCGGATAGTTTACTACATCCGTACCATCGTTACCCGCAGCAGCTATTAAAACCGCATCTCTTTCTACTGCCGCATAGGTCATCACGTCCTGGGCAAACTGGCTAAAGCCTGGTCCTCCATATGACATATTGATTATATCAGCTCCGTTATCAGCGGCATATATGACAGCATCAGTAGTGAATCCCAGGCTTCTTGAACCAGGTACGTCTTCTTCTCCACATTTTAATGCCATGTATCTAGCATTAAATCCTAATCCAGCTATTCCTGTTGCATTATCAGTTTCTGCTGCAGATAATCCAGCCACCCATGTACCATGACCTCTGGAATCAGTATTTTTATTCATTGGGTCTCCATCCGGCTGAATATTATCAAAGCTTCCACCGATAAAATCCCATCCTAAATAATTATCAATAAACCCATCACCATCGTCATCAACACCATTGTCTGGAATTTCGTCTTCATTTAGAAATATTTTCTCGTCCAGATCCGGATGCTCATAGTCAACTCCCGAATCTATAATTGCGACAACAACATCTTCTGATCCCTGAGTAATATCCCATGCTTCAAATGCTTTAATGACATTTAGGTAATTTTGATCTGGAACTCTTGGGTCATCGGGAGTTAATTGAGTCTGATAAATGGGTAGAGCTTCAGCGTATTCTACCCCTTCCATTCCTGATAATAGCTCAACTGCTTTTTCTACTGGGTAATTTTTATCGAAACTTACTAACCTGTACGACTCAAGACTTAAATTTGATTTCCTTTCAGTTCTGGCAAGTGCCTGAGTACGGAAAGGATTTTTCATTGATAATTTTAAATCTAACTTTTCGTTAAAATTGACCTGATTTCCAGTTCTAGACTGTTCATCGGCAAAGGAATACCCTTGCTTTAATTTTATAACAATTCTTCCTTTTTCATATTGCATTTCGCTCATGTTCTTTAGTCCCTTTTGAGACAAAGCAAAAAACGAAACACACACTAATACTGAAACTATAATAATCCTCATCTTATTCTTATATTTGTTGTCCGGTGAAAATATCTATAATAACAATTGAATTTGGATCAACCCTTGAGTTATTCATAATCTTTAAACTGGTTTCATTATTCCAATCTATTTTTCCTCCAACAAAGGATTTATCCAATATCAATGTACTTTCTTCTAGTTCATAAACCAGATATCTGGTTATTGGCTCTGGCCCTTCCCCAATAAAAATACATAGTACATGCTTTTTGTTCGGACTTACAGAATATGAAAGACGTTCAAAATCAAAAGTCTTCAAACTTTCTGTAATGTAAACCGGAGGTATTGCTGTTTGGCTGCTTTTACAGGATGGAAAAAACATCACGATAAATATAAAATATGATGCTGCACCTACTAGACGTTTCAGTTTTCTTATCATCTAGGAAAATTAAAATAAATTTTACAAGAAAATAACATTAAGAAATAAAAACCTCTATTAGTTTATCAAAAAGCAAACGAATCTGCATTTAACGTTAATATTTAATTATTAAGCAAGAAGATTTTGAGCTATGATTAACGAAGCATTTTTAGAAGTAAGCTCTTCGCTTACTTTAGCATATCCACTTTTCATCTCTGAAATATATCTTTCATCATAAAGCAGCAATTCCAGCTCTTTTTCCAACTTTTCAACT
>CAYTFO010000266.1:0-3969 GCA_964437135.1 uncultured Roseivirgaceae bacterium
AGGCACTGGCACAGATAGATGGTGGGAGTATAGCGATTCGTGAAAGGATTCTGAGAAAGATAATTGGTAGTTTATATCTCGGGCTTGAATTGGATTTACAACGCTTTAGTGATGTTGAATTTGAGCAAATTAGTGAAGAACCTTTTCCGTTGCCGAATGGACTGGAACCCTTCACTAATTTTGGTGTAGGTATAGGTCTGGTTTATGATGATAGACATAATGTACTAAATGTAAGAAAAGGTTTTTTTGGGGAAACTGGAGTTCTCAGATATGCAGATGCATGGGGAAGTGATTACGAATTCACAAGCTATTTTTTAGATGCACGCTATTTTAAACCCATTAAAAAATCTCAGGTTTGGGCTTCACAGTTGTTTTTTAGTCATGTGGATGGAGATGTACCTTTTAATCAGCTTTCTCTAATGGGAGGTGAGTCTTTGATGCGAGGGTATTATTTAGGTCGGTATCGTGACAATACATTACTGGCTGCCCAGACTGAATATCGCATTTTACCTTTTTCATTTTCAAAAAGGTGGGGAGCTGCTACTTTTCTGGGAGCAGGTACGGTTGCCGATAACCCTCTGGAGATTGACTTAAGTAAATTAAAGGTTAGTGGTGGAGCAGGGGTTCGCTTTCTAATCTTTCCTTCCAAAGATATTTATACCCGATTTGATGTGGCCTTTTCTGAGGATGGCCGGGGGTATTACTTATTTATTGGTGAAGCTTTTTGAGGTATTTGTAGTTTGGGAGTGGAAGAAGAGTAGATTTTGAAACTAAGCACAAAAAAAGAGACAATCAGACTTTCTTCATCCTCCGTGCGAGTAGAAATACAATGGAAAAACCACAGAAAATCAATTCAGCTTCTAAATTTCCTTTTTCTCATATTCAATTTTGTTGATGCGCCAGACAAACCTTGCTATTTTCGTTTCTACAATTGCTTCATCGCCCACCTGTTTTTCCCATAATGCTTTTGCCATTGGGGAATCCATTGAGATATAATCCTTATTACCAATGAGCTCTTCATAACCTACAATTCGCAATCTCTTTTTCAATTTCTTATCTACATTTTCGATTTCAACCCACGCACCAAACATTACTTTTCCTTCCTGATGAGGATGGTACTCTATCACTTTGAAGTTATCTATGCACTTACGTAGATAAAGGATACGTTTATCTATTTCGCGTAAGCGTTTTTTATTATAATGATAATCAGCATTTTCTGAACGATCACCCAGGCTAGCTGCCCATGAAACTTTCTTAGTTGTTTCAGGTCGCTCCACTCTCCATAAATGATTTAACTCTTCTTTTAGTCGTTCCATCCCTTCCGGAGTAATCAATTGTGATCTCATTGTCGCTTTTTACTGTTTTTCTGCAAAAATAATGATGTTAACTACACAGGAAAGAATGCCATCACTTATGCCTCCTCAAAATTTGAATTCAACCTGACCGAAGCGTCATGGGGAAGCGTAATTTGAAAATACCCTATCCTTTATCACATTGCCTCAGCAAGTTTTAGTGCCGCATTGATCACCATTAATTGCCGATCAATAAACTCTTTTCGATCAATCTTATAGAAAAATGGAAACACTGGCATTGAAAAAACACTTGTTGATTTCTTAAATGCAAGCCAGATATCATTATCAATGAATGCGAATAGTAATGGGGATTTGGTGATTTTTTTACTCATGAATTCTGAATGAATTCGATTGACAACTTCTGTCATAGGACCGGTGAGTAACTTTTTAGTAAACTCAGCATTGGTAGTATAGACTTCATATTTGGAATTTAAGCCGTTGATAGACACAAATTCCCCACCACCCAGCTGTTTTAGTTTCGGAAATCGCCATCTGAAAACTCCTGCTTTAGGAATAATCCAGAAGGGTTCAGGCAGCTTTGTTTTCAAAGTTAAATGAATCATGATGCCCTTAAATAAAGTTTTCTGGCGACTATCATTACTCGTATCATTATTTGTATTTGAGGATCTTGTTTTCATTTCAATATTCGAAAATTCAAGATAGTGATCCTCTAAATGCCCGGTAACCAAATGCTCGCCACCGTACATATAGTATTTTCGAAAAAGGCGTGATTTAATAATCAATTCTTCCTTGATTTCTTTATCTACTCTGTATTTAAAACCTTCTCCCATATGGCTGACTATAGATGGGATTATTTCATTTTTAAAGATTTTCTCAATTTTACCGAAAAAGAGATAACCTGCGACAAAGAATCCTACGATACAAAACAAGAATACTGCAATACTCCATCCAATGGATAAATAAGGCTCTTCTCCAATTGTATCAAAGTAAAAGGCCTGAAATAGAACACTTATTCCGATGATCGCAAGAATAATGAAGATTATCAGCGCAGGATTTCGGTTCTTTATTCTAATGTCCTCCGCTTTTTTAAGCAGCGTTTCGGTAGCCTGAAAGATTTTCTCACTGTCTAGTTGCATGACAACAATTTACGAAAAAAGTGTAAATAGTTAGAAGGGGGTGTGATGTGCTTTAATGATGATAGACGTTCTGCTACACGTCATTCCCCCGACGCTACGGTCTCGACAGGCCCGGATTCCCACAAGGAATTCCCCTGTAGTAGAAAACAGGGCACGTAAGGGAATCTATTTGTGTATGCTATTGTATTTCTATTGTGTGATACTAGTCCGATGACGTAGGAGGCGGATTGAATGCCATAGTAAATGTTCGTCATTTCCCGAATTCCCTTAAGGAATTCTAGGGGAATCTGTTGAAGGAAAAGCACCACTGATATTAATGAGATTCCCTTAGAATGCTTTCCCTTTTCCAACCCATAGATGCAGGCCTGCCCCAACCTTAGCGTTGGGGGAATGACGTATGGCTTCTGGGGAATGATGTTCAGTATATCCAACAAAGAAGAATATTCTGCAGATACCAGTAATAGCCAGAATATTTTTCTTGTGAGCATGAAGGGTAAATAAAACTTAACTACTTTAAGTGGATTAGATAAACTATTATATTACAATGAGTTATAAAATCCAATTAAATAAATAATACAATGACATTTTGGCAAATAAACATTCAATATCCTAAGAATTTGTATCCTTAGGATTTAAAAGAGCTTTTCAATTGAAGTGCTGCATTGATGATAATCAATTGATTTTTTATAAATTTTGGAGAGTTAAGATTTGTAAAAAGTGGAAACCAGGAGAGATGAAAGACTCCTTTTTTACGTCTAAATGCAATACAAATATGATCACTAAAAAATGCCATTAAAAGGGGCTTATTAGTGATTCCTTTCCTTTTAAATTCCTTTATGATATTATTAACTGTTAGTAACATATGACCAGAAAATAGGCGTTTAGCCAGCACAGGGTCCGTTGTATGCAGGCGGTAACGTTTATTTAAGCCCTCAATTTTTATCTCTTCCCGGTTATCTGTTTTTTTAAGTTCTGGAAAATAATAACCAAACATTCGAATCTTAGGAATAATCCAGACAGATTCAGGGATCGATTGTGAAAGTTCAATGTGAATAAAAACACCTTTGAAAACTGTTGATTGTGAACTACTTGTTCTATTTGAAGATGAGCTATTTCCCCCTTTTCGGAGTTTTAAACTAGAGAATTCGAAAGTATCTCCATCTAATTGTCCTTTAACATGATCATCACCATCCCATAAATTGTATGCCGGGAATAACTTTGACTGATCTCCTAGTTGCTTATCAATTTCTCCTGTTGGGTTGTAATAAAATCCATTCCCTATTTTCTCAATCATTTTAGGCACCACTTTACCGCGGAATATGAGCTGAACACTTCTAAATGCAAAGTATCGGATGACAATTATACCAGCTATGGTAAACAAAGCTATGACTACTGCCTGCCAGTCTTTTACATCTTCATTTAGATCATATATAAGAATGGTTGCCATTTTGTATATCAGCCAAGCAGGGGCGATCAATACAATTAACATTAATAAAATAGACCATGATAAATTCTTTCTT
>CAYTFO010000267.1:0-3939 GCA_964437135.1 uncultured Roseivirgaceae bacterium
TCATTTTAGCACTTTAGCCCGTATTTGCTATAGCCGATGTTGTGGTGTCGTTTTTTTTACTTTTATCTATCGTTTGTAAAATATATAATCAGTTACTATTGGGTCAATTCCGCTCTGCCGTAAATCCGAAATTATTTGTCCTTTATGATGGCTAAAATGATTAGCTACGTGAAACAAAATCTGTTGTATCGAATTATTAAATTCCGTTCCTTTCGAGTTGTTGTATCTAATTCTTTCTTCCAGTTCACGCTCGTCAAGTATTTTCAGCGTTTCCTGATAATTTTCATTGTCAATTCTAGTGCATTTTTCGAGTGAATGTAATTGGTGAACACCCAACTTTTCTTTTCCAGTTATTCTCGCATTCCAGATTTGATGGGCATTTATCGAGTGAGAAAAAAGTGGAATAGTCCGTTCAGGTAGTTTATTCTCATATTCAATCAGTTGTTTAATCAGATTTTGGTTGAAGTGATTATGATATTCTAATATGTCTTTAAAAAACTCTTTCATTTTTCTGTTTGGTTACGTTCTGTCAAATGCACCACAACGGTTTTGTGTATGGCTCGTTGCGGAAAATCAGCTATGATTTTCCGTCGTTACCGAAAGATAATAATATGCAATGAATTCCGATTAGGAATTCAGCCGCAATGAGCTATACACGTTGTTGTGCTTTCGTTATTTTGCATTTAGTCTTCAATCGTAACAATTCAAACTACATTTCAGAATCTGCCAGTTTTTTTGTATCGACATATTGCTGAAAGGCAGTAATTTTTCCTTCATCATTAAGTGACCATAAATGTGCTACTTGTGCATTATAAGCCTTTCCAGTTTTTTTTACTTTAGCGTCATATCGTAGAGTTGCCAAAATCATATTATCATTCATTCCGTGTATTTTTACATCCTGTAAATTAAAATATTCGTGATTAGCTCCAAGTCTTGCAAACACTCCTTCTAAAATTGCATCAGGACCAATGTAGGGATTACCATCTGCTAGTGAATTGCTTTCAGCTTCGTTCCATTCAATTTCTGGGTGCATTAGTCCCAACACAGTTGGCATATCTCCAGTTGCAAAACCTTTTTACAAAGAGTCAATAATTTTAATGTTTTGTTCTGTTGTCATAATTATATTTTTTCGTTCGTCATTTATTTCTTTTTCAACTAATACAATAGTCGAATCAACTTTGGTTAATATTTCCATTAGTTGCCCTGTCAACAGGTTATTATTAAAACTTGCCAAAGTAAATCCGTTTTTAATTCTTTTGCTTTTAAGTGCTGTTTCAACATCGTCTCTTGATAGTTCAATATTTTTATTTGGTTCAGACCAAGCTATTATTGCATTTTCGTAATCTACAATATCTGCAAATGGACTATATAAATATTCTTTATAGTCATCATACATATGTTTTCTAACCTCAAAAAGTTCATTGTAGTTATAATCGATTTGAAGCAATAGCTGCTTTATTTTTTCATTTGATAAAGATGAAAGTTTACCCGAATTTATTAGTTCCTTAAAATGTAATAAAGCTCGGATTATGAGCTTCCCAGTATAGTACATTTGTCCAATTGGAATAATAATTATTAAGGTTGTCAACTTTTTTAGTATGGTAGTAACTTTCCATAATTTTTGCTGATTCAAATTTGGATTTTCTTCTTTCAATTATCTTTATTAGTTCTGCTTGGTCTTGTTTTAAATCCGACAGTATATTTTCAAGATGAGTAATTTCTTCATTCCTCTTGTCGTTATTATTTTTGAAAGTATTAAGCTGTATTGCAATCAATATTCCAATAACAACAAGAATAATTTCCCCAATGGCATATTTAAAATACTTTCCAGTTTTTCCTTCGGAAAGTAAATTTTGTCTAATTTTTCTAAAGAATTTTATCATTGGTTAGCGGTTTGTCATAATGAAGCACAACGGTAACGTATAAGAGCAGTAGCGGATTGAACGCACTGTCTTTTCAGATAGCAATATACTCAATTAAACACAAAAACGGTTCGAGTTTATACCCGAACCGCTATTGCTTTTATACATTGTTGTGTACCGTATTTACATTTTAGCTTTAAACCATTTACTTGCTTCGTTTACAGATTCATTCACCTCATCATCCTGATCGTAGTAACTAAATTGATGATATGGAGATTCTAAATCAGTCTCCATCCAGTGAAGCTTTTTGTCACCCGTGGCTATGTTCTTGAAATAATTTTTGGTGTATTCTGGTAGCACTGCCCCATCAGAATGAATCATCAAAGTGGGCTTTTCAAGATTTTTGGCTGTTGTCGTAGGATCGGCAGTAAGCCAGTCCTCCCATGACATTACAGCAAATTTGTCATTGCTCCATTCTTCAATTGCTCCACGTTCAGGGTTGAGATAATAGTCATAAGGCCCATACATGGCTGCGGTGGAATCTTCTGTAGAAATGGCAGGGATATAATCAACCACTCCGTTTTCTGCATAATTCTTTTTGGCTTCTCTGGCAGCAGCTAATTTTTCATTAACACCTTCTTCTCCCCCATAGAAAAGATTTACAGCTTCTGCATCATGCAGCCAGGAAGCTGCTGTAACTACTGATTTGATTCTATCATCTTCAGATGCTGCCATCAACGTGTACATAGCTCCGGCACAAACTCCAAATGCTCCAATCTTATTATTATTTATAGTTGATTGAGTTTCTAAAAAGGATACTGCATTCCTAATATCTGTTTTTTTCCGTTGAGGGCTTTCGTAAAATCTGGGTTCTCCCTCACTTTCACCAAAATTCCTAAAATCAAAAGCAAGCGTAATGAAACCTTCTTGGGCTAGCTTTATAGCGTATAAGCCTGCCATTTGTTCCTTGACGGTGGTCCAGCTGCCGGACACTACAATGGCTGGATATTTTTTTGATTCATCAAAGTTGGGTGGCAGGTATAAATTACCTTTGAGTTTTGCACCTTCACTATTAAAATTAACTTTTTTTATCTGCATGGGTTTTGAATTTGATGATTTCTAATGAGTTGATTTTTTTAGTTGCTTATACCAAAAACTATTGTAAAAGCAGCTATAAGTATGATTCCAATTATTTTTTTCATTGCTTTAACTATTTAATTTTATCCATTAGTCCAAAAGATCGTGCGGCAACTATTGGATTAAAAATTTCCACATACTCAGTAATTAGACCTGATTCATTGAACTTGAAAGTGGAGTAGTAATCGTTCTCGTAATAACCAGTGTCATTTTTAAGTTTAATCCTACCCTTGTATTTGACAAAAACAATAGTAGGGTCTTCCATGGCATAGAGTTCCTCGGTTTGAAACTCCATCCCGTCAAAATTGTCAGGTACAGGTGACCAGTATGCCATTAATTCCTCTCTGCCTGTGGCACCTTTCGGAAACAAGCCCGATGCATAGGGATTTATCTGCTTGCCATCAACTGCAAAAAGGTTTACAAAAGAAGTGATGTCCTCTTTTTCTAGCAGTTGAAAGAATTGCTTAACGGTTGCTTTATTTTGCGTGGCGATTTCATCTTTCATTTGCTGTGCGTTTAATTTAAAGCTAATTAGAGCGATTGCCCCGATAAGAAATGTCCTCATCTTTCATGATTTTTTGAATCTTTCATGATTTTTTGATTCAATGCAAAGATAGGAAAATGCTTACGCTTAGAATTTATGAAATCAAAGCAGGTAGTATGAATTTCAAAGGTTGGCTTGTTTTCTGTAATCCAGTGGGGTCAAACCAGACATTCGTTTAAAGAAAGAGCTAAAGTTATTAGGACTGTCAAAATGAAGCGTATAAGCTATTTCTTTTACATACCACTCTGTTTGTGCGAGATATGATTTTGCAAGCGAAAGTATGTGATTGTGGATATGAATTAATGCCGTAACCCCTGAACAAGACTTAACTACTGCATTTAAATGATTGGGATGGACGCTCAACTTTTTGGCATAATAGATGGTAGAATGCAGGTT
>CAYTFO010000268.1:0-3872 GCA_964437135.1 uncultured Roseivirgaceae bacterium
TAATGATGAAAAATCTTCAGTCATCAGACAGGTAATGGAAATACAAAAATCAGTTCTTAGTTTAACATCAAGTCATTCAACTTAATCTGATCTGAATAAAACTGCATTCTTGAGCAATTTAGATCCAGAATTTCAACCCTGTCTATTTTACTCTTATTGTTGTGATAGAATACTTCCACGTAGAAATCTTTTACCAGATAAAGAATAACCTTATGGCCATAGTATCGAATAGAAGTGATGTGGTTTCCTTCGAAATACACCCATTTCAACCGATCAGCTAATGATAATGAATTAAATTCCTGCCTTGTCATTATTATTCATCACAATATAAGTATTCGTAATCTACTGAAGTATACGCATTTTTATAAATGATATCACCATATTTATCATACCAGGCAACTATATAGTAGTCTGCTTCCTGAAAATACTTCTCTGCTCTAAAAACTGGATTTTGTTTTGATAATAATATAATATCTGAATAAACAGGTTTTATTATATATTCCCCGTTTTGATTAATAACTCCAAAACCATTTTCATTTCTGATTTCAAAATAGGGCACTTCCTTGTAGGGTTCAAACCCCTTAACCCCACTTGCTGATACCTCTCCATTTTTCAAATTGACCATCGACCAGGTTGTATCAGTTTTGACCCATGCATAATTATTACTGATAACTTCAATTGATTCAAAATCAAAACCCAATATTTTATCCTGATTTGTATCAAGTAATCCATATCGATCCTCTTTCCGGGTTTTAAAAAATGAGAATACAGGCTCAAAAAGAGATTCAAAGTCTGGTTCAAAAAACAATTCACTTTCCGGGTGATAGTATCCTATTTTGCCCTTTTGAAGAACATTAAATCCTTCTTCTCCAGGTTGAATAAAGTCATATTCAGGCTTTATCAAAAGGTTTCCATCATAATCAATCAATCCCCTTTTTCCTTTCTTTGAAATAATGTAAGTTGAGTCTATGGCTGGCACAATCTCATCAAAGTCATTCTTAAGAACTACTTCACCGTTGTCATTGAAAATTGAAATTTGATCTTTTTCTTTTAATTGAATGAATTCTTTTTCAGAATCAATTAATGTTATGCTTCTAATCTGATTATTTTCATTGACGGAAATAGAATTGTTATTCGGAAAATACAGCATTTTTTCTCCTCCTAACTCCAGCATTATAGTACCTTGTGTAAGAATTCTTGCAGAATCATACTGTTTCATGAAAAACTCGCCCGTAGATCGATTATACACTCGCCAAAATGCATCATTAAAAGCAATCCAGCTATTGGAAACAATGACTTCTTTAAAAGTATTGGATCCTAAAAAATTGATGATATCAGGGTTGAATATCTGGTAGATACTGTCATATTTTGAATAATAAAATGTTGGATCAGAAAAAACTTCATATTGACCCCAGGGTATCAAAAACTCTAATCCTTCACCGATCAAAGCTTCTCTCTCACCTTTAAAGCCTATTATAATTTGTTCAGACACAGCTTCTATGTCATCATATTTAAAATCCGGAGTGATTTTACTCTTTTTCAAATCATTTAATAATGCAGTATTATCATAAAGAGCTAATTCGTCATTATCATTTTCGAAGACATAATAATTACCAAGCTTATACACTGAAGTGAATTCATAGTCGCTCAACATTTTTCCAAAGAAAGATACTAAAGCAAATTTATCATCACGCTTTACAAGCAACCAACTATTGTCAAGTAATTTAAAATCATCGATATTTTTGGTAATTATGCATCCATTTTTTGTTATCAAATCATATTTTTCGCCCTTTTCGACCAACATGAAAGCATTTTCAGAAATTAGGACTTCAGAAAAATTACCTTCATAAATCAATTGATTATTTCTGTTTACAATTATGGAACTTCGACCTTTTTCCCCAGCTATTACATCTTCAGATGAAAAACTACAGAATGCATTTGCATTGAACAACCTGGTGAAAGTTGGGTCAATAACACTTATTCCACTCTGATTGATAAATCCGATAAGACCGTTCTCATAATAAGCAACCAGTTTTTCCTTCTCTATTTCAAATAGATTTTTTAAAGAGTCATTGTAACTATCGGGCAATGAGGTAATGGGATTTTTTAAATAGTCTGATTTATCAAGGTAATACAGTGCATCGGCAACCCTAAAGATCTCTTTGGAATATTGATATTTATTTATAAAAGACCTGAAAATTTTCGAATCAGCAGTAGTCAATTTCTGCTCAACTAACCTTGATATCGTGACATCTCTATATGGAGAATCCGGAAATTGTTCTATGAAATTCTCGAGATCAGAAACAGCATTTGATGCCGTTTTGTCCTCATATAATAGTTTTTGATAAATTCTATTTGCCTCATCAAAATATCTAGATCCAGGATAATCCCTCAGGAAATTTTTATAGGCTTCCCAGGAATTTATCTTTTGAGCATTTGAAAAAGCTATACTATCCCTTTTCAATATGGCCGTTTCCACTTCAACCGAACCGGGATAATAGGTCATAAACTGGTTGTAGCTTTCTATAGAATTATTTTCTAATGTCCGTTGAAAAATCTTTTCTTTAATTGAATAAAACTCTGAATAGAATGTGGTACTGTCAAAATCAACTTTAGAAAGATCTTTTAGTATCTCAGCATTTGCAGTGTCGTATTGACTAATCGCTACATTTATTAAAACTCTTGCACTGTCAAGATTATAATAGCTTAGTGAATCTTCTGCAGAAATACGCGCATATATAAGGTATAATCCAGGATTATTATTTTCTTCTTTCAGCTCTTCGATAATCCATCCCATAGCCTTTTCTACATCACCCTTATCTATTGCACGAAGTACTTTTTTCAAATTAATTCCATACAATGTATTAATTGTGCAAAACGTAAAAATGATAAATAACGAAAAGATTTTTTTCATTTACTCAAATCTAACCTATTTCCAAATTAAAAGGCGAAATCCCATTTATCCTAAAATATTCCCTTTTAGCCGATGAAATACTGGTTGACAAAAAATAAGGGTTGTTGAAAATGATAACAGGGATATATTTGTATTATAAATACAGGCGAGTATTTAAGCGGTGATTCAAAATTTCGTACCCAACCAGCATTGGGGCGAAAGGCAACAGGGAACTCTCACGAGTTCCCTTTGTTGTTTATAGACTTTTTTACTTTAATTTCTCTTCAAAAATTACATCAATCGCACCTTTTCAATCAGTATAAGCTACTTCTCCATTTTGCATCACTAAGACTTAACTTATCACTGTTTACCTCACTGCTATAGTAGAAGTTTGTGTTCCTAAACAGATTGAAGTTTAATGATACATAGAATAAGTTTGCTTCAAAACCATTGTATGGCTGAGTTTCAACACCACCTTCGGTGACTGTAAAGTTTTGATTAAAAAACTCTGTTAGGTAATATTTGAACTTCACACTAACACCAGACGCAAAGTTGACTCCAGCAAATACTGTATGAAAAATAGATTGATGCCTATCGCTAAACCAGACTGTAAATTTTTCTTTCTGTTCATTCTTGAAAGTTTTCTCTTTGTAGTGAAAAGGGAACTCAATTTCATATCCCCCAAAGAGAAAAGCCCCGTTTAGATTTCCAAATTTCAATCCGACGGGTATACCAGCGGTGTAAGTTCTAAATTTCTTTTTTACCACATCCCCTGAAATATCAAAATTTTGAACGTCATCATAAACAAACCCCACATTACGAATTGAAATCCCTGACATTACACCAAATTTTTTATTGAAATCATAATGATAAAGAGATTGAAGGTGAAAAAATAATGTAAAACGAGTCTTTAAATTTCCCTGAGGAGCTGTTTCTCCCAGATCTGCCCAAGAAAATATAATTTCTCCTCCAAGTGTAT
>CAYTFO010000269.1:0-3846 GCA_964437135.1 uncultured Roseivirgaceae bacterium
ATTATGGAAGTTTTTAACTTAAATCATTGAGCCTAATGCATAATCAGGGTTTAATGGTTCTACAGCGAATTTAATGGAGACAATGGCTGATAAAATTTAAAAAAATCCACGCAAAGCAAAGTAAGAATCGCAAAGAGCGCAAAACAGATACAGATAAGGTTATTACCTTTGCGTTTTACTTGGCGGACTTTGCGTGAAAAAATAATTCAAATTATGATTTCCATTAAAATGCCAGTAGAACCACTTTAATAAAGTCAATAGATTTAAAATCTTTTCGGTTTTAGGAACTATACTTATCCTAAATTAGGTACTCTTTTTAGAGTAGGAAAATATGGAAAAAACTGTCCGCAATATGTCCGAAAAAAATAAAACCAGCTGATAATCAGCGAGTTTTGCCGGGTTGACAGTAACATACATTTATTTCTTAGAAAGGTATGGATGCAAAAATTAAACATTTGTTGAATCTTACCACAAGCTAAACTGATATAGGTACAATGTTGTCAATTATTTCCTTTATTTCTGTTTATACTTTTCTCAGATCGTATTCGAGTTGAAGATTCATCCAAAACTCAGGAGTTGTGCCAAAATATTTCGAAAGTCGCATAGCAGTATCAGCTGGAATGGATCGTTCTCCCTTAATAATTAAACTAATTCTGGTCTGTTGAACACCTATGGATTTCGAAAGCTTATACGCTGAAATTCCCATTGGGATCAAGAACTCTTCTTGTGATATCTCTCCCGGATGTATATTTGCTATATTTTTCATAACTAATTAATTTCAATGATAGTCAGTAATTATAACTTCATTTACTTGACCATCACCATTTTTCAGGATCTTCCCGGGTACCTAATACTGCCAAAACAATCACTTTGTCTTCTTCAATTATAAAATGGATAGCATAGGGAAAGTGATCTACCAAAGCCCATCGTGTATTTTTATACCTGATTTGATAATGAAGAGGATCTTGGGTTATTAAACTCAATTTATCATCAACTTCATCCAGGAAACGAATCCCTAAATTCTCTTGTTTTCCCTCGTACCATTTGGCAGATTTCATGATGTCAAGCTCAGCTTCCGGCTTAACAAAGAGGCTGTACCTCATAACTGACTTTTAATTCGAGTTTTTACTTCCTTCCAACTCGACCCAGAAAACGGATTTGCTTCATGAGTAGCAATTCTTTCATCTAATATCTTCTTATGTGTTGCACTTAACTCATAATCATCTTCATTCATATCCGCCTGTACCATCGCATAGATTAAATTGATCAGACGTTCATCCGCTTTATTGATGTATTCATGAAGTATTTCTCTTATTTGATTTGTTCCCATGGTAATTGCTTTCCTTGTGAGTAAAGATAACGCTTTCAATCTATATTCAGTTTAGCATTTCATTTTCAAATAAATGGCTTATAAAAATTAATTTTCTTCTTTTGCACTTCGATAGAATCCTACCAACAGCTTTTTTCTCAACTGATAGTGCTATCTCTGCTAGCTATCATGATGAATAAAATCAGCAATCATTTAACAATTAAAGAGGATAAGGGAACCATTTGTTCTGGATAATTCTTATAAGAGAAGGATTTTAGCTGCTATTTCGGAATTAAATTCTCCATAAAATTCCTTCTGGATGAATCTTCAAAGCTATTCAAATAGGCTTCAGTTGTTTGTATGGATTTACGCCCGAGAGATTCACTGATGAATTCTGTTGGGGCTCCTGATCTTTTAAGCACAGTGGCAAAAGAGTGTCTGGCTACATATGTGGTGAGCGGTTTGTCGTACCCGATATCCTCACCAATTCGCTTCATGTATTTATTGACAGTCTTTACGAATTGATCCTTGTCCTTTTGTTTTTGCAATTCGCTAATATCTTTTCTTAATATTGGAAAAATGTAGTCATCCTCATTTTTCTTTTCAACAGCCCATCTTTCGATAATTCCTTTAGTTTTGGGTAGTAGGGTGACAACAATCGGCTTAGGATTCTGAATGGTATTGAAAGTTTTCGAACGATCGTACTGAATGGTATCTCCAATCAGATTTTTGAATTTGAGATTGATGATATCTTTAATATTCATGCCGTTGCACAAATAGGAGAACAACCAGATGTCTCGGGCAAAGTGTTGCGTAGTTCCTGCTTCAACATCGTAATTAATGATCTGATTGATCTGGTCAATGGTTAAGGCCTTCTTAATATTTCTGGGCGCTTTGATCTGGTACCTGGTTTTCCCGAATGGATAATACTTTTGTTCAACGATGGCACATTCTATTGCTCTGTTGTATATGGCCCTGAGATGTCTCAGATAAATACCAATGGTAGAAATTGATTTGCCTTCTCTTTTGAGTTGAGCTTCATAATCCTTTAGGAATTGAACGGTTATTTGTTTGAAATTTAGTTTGGACTTGTATCCTGCCAGGGAATTTTTTGCATCTCTGTATGCCGAAGCTGTAGATATTCTTCCTTCGGCATTGAGCTTTTCTATCACTTCATCGAATAGATCATACACTTCAGTGGATGAATTTTTCCTTGTGGGCTTAATGTCAAGAGCAAGCTGCAATTCTTCAAATGAGAATTCTTTAACAGAATCAATAGCCTTTTGGATTTTAAATTCTATAAATTGAATCTTCTCCTTTGAAATTCTAAGATCTTTCCTGACAGAATGATTCGATATTCTATCGAAATCTTCCTGAGTTAGATCCACTCCCGTTGAAAAGTACTTTTGGGTTTTATAGCAGGTTACTCTAACCTTCACAGGAAAATGGCCATCTTTTTTTGGTCTTCTTTTGTCAAGAATTGTTCGTTGATGTGCATACATGATTTCAAAATTTGCATACTATTTGCATACTTTTTTCGCCAAAGTACGAAAAAGGAAAAACAAAGGAAAAACAAAGGAAAATTGTAAAGCATTGAAAAACAATTATATATATACTTTTTGACAAACTGAGAATAAGGAAAAATCAATAAAATATCCGACTCATAATCAAGGGGTCCCTGGTTCGAGCCCAGGTGGGCCCACAGACCCTGACACAATGATGGAATCATCATTGGTCAGGGTTTTTTATTTCTTATAATTAGGTAGGCATTAAAAATTCGCACTTGTTTGATTCCGATTTACATGATAGTCTAAATATGCAATTTCAATAAAATTTTAGCTTTGATTTAAGAGTCCAGCTTGCCCGACAGAGCTTTTGCGATGGCGGGGTGGGCCCACAGACCCTGACACAATGATAGAATCATCAATGGTCAGGGTTTTTTATTTCTTATATAATAAGTAGGCATTAAATAGGCACGCTAGTTTTGTTTAATCATTCGCAATGAGACTTTCTCATTCATTTAACTTTTCAAATACCTCTGATTTTAATGGAGTCAAATGTTTTTTAATTATTGCCCAAATTATTGAGGAATCAACTGCATCATATGCATGAATCAATCGATTTCTAAATCCTACTATTTTTCTAGCGTTATCTAATGTTGAATCAGGAAAAAGCTTATCAAAGTTATTGACAGCCTCTACAATAATTCCTGATTGTTCCTCAACCATTTTCTTTGTTTTTTCATCTAATAAACCCAATATATATCCAAAAAAAATCCGTATTTTTAGTATAAATAAAGTAGCAAAACTGTGCATCATGGAAATTAAATTAACTATTGACGACCAGTATATGAAGGAACTAAAGAAGGAAGCTAATCAAAGGAAAAACAGCGTAATTATTTCGGAAGCATTAGCCTTGTACAAATGGGCTGCTCAGCAAAGAAGACAAGGAAAAAAAATAGTCTCTATGAAAGAAGGATCTGATGATAAGGTAAATATTGTATTGCCTGGATTATACAGATTATCACCTACAGGTAA
>CAYTFO010000270.1:0-2205 GCA_964437135.1 uncultured Roseivirgaceae bacterium
AAAATGAAAAAGCCGCTTCAAGCGGCTTTTTCATTTAATAATTAGTAATTCAAGTAAACTTTTTAGATTAACACAATTGTTAAAGGAATAATTTATTTATTCTAGATAAACATACATTAAAATAAGTAGTCGAATTGCATCAAATTGAACCATACTACAGGTGGCTAAATTATTATGATTCTTCAGTGGATGAGCGTTCGCCATTTTATGGAAAAGAATATAATTATGACCTCTATTCTGAAAATATATATGGGTATTATATTGATCCGGGTTGGGATTTTATGGGTTCGGAAACACTATACATCAAGATCCTTTACTCAAATTACTCAGAAGGCCTTTCGATTATTGAGTTGATAGGGGAATGGAACGACGCCATCAACAATGATATTATGACATTTAAACGCAATATCATTGAGTACTTAAATCAAGAGGGAGTAAATAAATTTATTCTTATTGGAGAAAATATTCTAAATTTCCATGGGAGCGATGATTGTTATTATGAGGAGTGGTTTGAAGAAGTGGAGGATGGATGGATTGCCTGTGTGAACTTTCGTGAGCATATCATAAGTGAAATGATGAATTATGATATTGATAGCTATCTAAATATGGGAGGTAGTCTTGAAATAGATAATTGGAGAACAATGACCCCATCTAAATTTTATCTGTTGATAAGTCAGTTGATACAAAGAAGGTTGAGTTAAACTGGCTCAACCTCTGCTAATTGATTAATTAGATATTTACGCCCATTTTCGAGGTTCAAACAAACGATTCTGGTTCTACGTTTTTCAAGATGTTTATATCTTTTACTGTTAAAAATAAATATATCCTGAGGTTTGAGTGCTTTTAATAATATTTTTTCATTATCCCCATCAAATTGTTTGAGAACTTCGAAAAGATGGGGGTCAGAGCAACTGGAAGCTTTTGGATTATTTAAATATCTGGTAAGACTATCTAATACTGTTTTTGGAAATATACTTTCTTTTAAGACTGGTTTTGCTACTTTCTGAAAATTTGTTTTCCATTCAGTACCATGTGGCTGAACTTTATTTTTATACTCCTGATAGGTAACCAAATGGGCTACTTCATGAAGGTAGGTAACAAGAAAAGCGAAGGGATTTAAATCATTATTGATAGTGATTATATGTAGCTGTTTTTGCCGGTCATATTTGTAGTCTCCAAATTTTGTAAGTCGAGCTTTTTTTATTTTAAACTCAAAGCCAAAATAGTAATAAAGCTTGACACAATATGTAACAGCTTCGCTGGGAACAAATCTTCTGAATATGTCTTCAGGAGAGTGCAGTTTCATTTTTTCCTGAATACAACATTTATAGGAACCCCTTCGAACCCAAAATGACTTCTTATTTTATTGGTTAGAAAACGATGATAGGCTTCCTTGATGTCTTTTGGATGATTACAGAAGAAAGCGAAAGTTATCGAACGTGTTGGGAGTTGGGTGATATACTTTATTTTGATGTATTTTCCCCGGACTGCTGGTGGCGGGTAGTGCTCAATTTCAGGAAGAAGAGCATCATTTAACTTAGAGGTAGATATTTTCCTGTTTTTATTTTCGTAAACCTCCAATGCTGTTTCAATGACCTTAAAGATTCTTTTTTTCTCCAACACAGAAGCAGTTACAACCGGGATGTAGGAGAGAGGACCCAATTGACTCTCAATACTTTTCTTAAGTTTCTCTGCTGTATTTGTTTCTTTCTGAACCAAATCCCATTTATTCACCATAATAACAGAACCTTTTCTGTACTTATGAGCCAGGTTTATGATGCTCAGGTCCTGAGATTCCAGACCTCTGGTGGCATCCAGCATTACAATAATTACATCACTATCCTGTAAAGCCTGTATCGCTCTTAATACAGAGAAAAATTCAATGTCTTCCTTTACTTTGGCCTTTTTCCTAATACCGGCAGTATCTGTCAGTATAAATTCTTTTCCGAACTGATTATATTTTGTATTGATTGCGTCACGAGTAGTGCCAGCTATATCAGTAACAATAGATCTTTCTTTACCAGTCAGAGCATTTAAGAAAGAAGATTTACCAGCATTGGGTCTTCCAAGGATCGCTATTCTGGGTAGATTTTCTTCAGAGTCATCAGGGTCTTCATCCTCAAATTTACTGACTATTTCATCAAGTAATTCACCGGTACCAGAGCCGCTTATCGAGGATAGAGGGTAAATCGTATCTGCAATTCC
>CAYTFO010000270.1:2215-3756 GCA_964437135.1 uncultured Roseivirgaceae bacterium
GCAAAAGTACGTTCCTGGTTATCAGCTTTATTGGCAACTAAAAAAATTGGCTTATTTAATTCTCTTAAAACATTTGCAAAATCCTGGTCTAAACCATGAAGACCTTCGGCTGCATCCACCATAAAAAGAATTACATTGGCTTCCAGCAATGCTTCCTTTACCTGGGTTCTGATTGCTTCTTCAAATATATCATCAGACCCTTCAACATATCCACCAGTATCAATTACTGTAAATTGTTTTCCATTCCACTCGCAAACACCATAGTGACGATCTCGGGTTACACCAGGAATATCATCCATAATAGCCTGTTTTTTTTCTATCAGTCTATTAAAAAGTGTGGATTTTCCTACATTAGGTCTGCCTACAATTGCTACAATATTTGCCAAATTATTTGGTGTTTAAGTTAATTTACAAACGCGAAATTACGCCTTTAATATTATTGTTTTAAAGTTTTATTAACCTAGGAGTTTTGATAACCAAACTTTCTAAGTGATTTATCATTTTTTCTCCAGTTCTTTTCAACCTTAACAAAGGTTTCAAGATGAACCTGTTTATTGAAGAACTTTTCAAGTTCAGTACGTGACTCAATGCCTACTTTTTTAAGTGACTCACCTTTTTTTCCTATAATAATACCTTTCTGACTATCTCTTTCAACATAAATCAAGGCTCTAATTCTTATAATTTTATCCGATTCCTTGAATTCTTCTATCTCGACTTCTGTACTGTAAGGGACCTCTTTTGTGTAGTTTAGAAAAATTTTTTCTCTTATAATTTCAGCTGTAATAAACCTTTCAGATTTGTCTGTAAGACTTTCAGCAGGGAAAAAGGGAGGATGAACAGGGAGCTTGTCAACAATTGCATTTAAAAGTTCAGGGAGGTTGAGTTTGTCTTTTGCCGAGATTGGAATTATTTCCGTATCAGGATAAAATTCTCTCCAATAATCAATTTTATCTTTAAGTTGACTTCCTTTTGCGAGATCTATTTTATTGATAACTAGTATCAACGGCTTTTTATTGGCATGCAAGCGGTCAAGAATTTCTGATTCCTGTTTTTTTTCGCCTAGCTCAACAATATGTAGTACTATGTCTGCATCCTCAAGTGAGGAAGTTACAAAATTCATCATATTCTCCTGGAGCTTATAACTTGGATCTATCAGACCGGGGGTATCACTATAAACTATCTGGAAATCCTTATCGGTAATGATTCCGAAAATTCTATGTCTGGTAGTTTGAGCTTTTGAGGATATAATGGAAAGTCTTTCACCTATTAAAGCATTCATTAATGTTGACTTTCCTACATTGGGTTTCCCTAAGATTGTTACAAATCCTGCTTTGAACGAATCTGAATTCATGATTGATAATTAATTTGGTAAAGATAGGTACTCTGTTTATTCTTCTGATGTATATAATTTTTCTAGCCTCTGAATTAAATAAAATATTTATGAGTCATATTTTGCAGATGACAAAACCCTTATTACTTTTGCAAACTCATATCGCGGGATGGAGCAGTTGGTAGCTCGTCGGGCTCATAACCCGAAGGTC
>CAYTFO010000271.1:0-3740 GCA_964437135.1 uncultured Roseivirgaceae bacterium
CGTACGTCGGCCTGCTGCGCCACAACCGCCGCCGTACGCCCCATCATTTTCAGGCCGTGCGCGGCGCCCGGCAGGCCATGGCCGCCCTGCTGTCTTCCGGCGACCATGTGGTGGGCATCGCCACGGGGGGCTGGAAACTGCCGGCCGAAGTGAAGCTGGAGCACGTACGCATTACGGTCGACCGCCGCCTCTTCAGCGGGGCCGACGGCAAGGTGAACCGCGAGGCCATCATCGAAGAGGTGCTGCACAAGGCCCGTGAGATACACGGCACTCCTCCTACCCGGGTGGTCTACATCGGCGATGCCGAATGGGACGTGCAAACCACCCGCAACCTGCAGATCGGCTTCATCGGCATCCGCCACCGGGGCGACCATGAGGTGCTGTCCTCTATCGGCGCCCGCCACGTCATTCAGGACTATGAGGACTATCCCGGCTTCCTGTCTTTGCTGCAGGAGGCCGAGCCTCCTTCGCCTCTGGAAACTCTTTAGTGCCGGAGGCAACAGTTCAGTGAGCAGTAAGCAGTTGGCAGTATGCAGTTTGTGCCTGCCTTCCTGTTTGAGCATTGCACCAAACCGATTGCAGCTATTCTCTTCCGGAGGAAAGTCAAAAAAACAGGGCCCGCAGGAAACCATTCCCACAAATGCGGCGTTTCCATAACGGCTCTCAGGAAATACGCTCCTGCCGGGGAAAAAAAATTTAGGCGGCACTTGCTTTTTCCCAGATATGCCGTATATTTGCAATTCCTTAAACGAAAGGGTGTTAACAAACAGAATAATCTATTGAGTCCGTAGCTCAGCTGGCAGAGCATTTGACTTTTAATCAAAGGGTCCTGGGTTCGAATCCCAGCGGGCTCACTAAGCATAAGCCCATCCGCGTAAGCGGGTGGGCTTTTTGCGTTTTGGGGCTGCTGGGCCGGGCACTCCTCATGCACCTGCTGAAACTGAAAGTCAGAGATATGGCCCGCCTGATAGAGGAGAAGGACCGGGAGTTGTATGACCGTTTGGAGATGGAGGAGTTGATTAAGGTGGTTAATGAGTTGTAGGGGCAATAGGGAGTATCAGTAAATGGCATTGGTTATCGGGCAAAGTTGAAAATCAGTGAATCATGGATTCCATATATAATCCTAAACACCTTGATGATATCCTGAAATTCTTGCTGCTACCCCTGTATGCCGGCTCATCTAAACAGGCGGATGTAGAAAAGCTCGATAATATACTATTTAAAGGCAGGGTAGAAATAGCTTCAATAATAGCCTACATTGGGATCGGATGGATATTAATTTCTCCCTTTAAGTTGTTGTTCGAACTCGACAAAAACAGGTCCATGATTAGTAATTTAACATTGTTCCTTCCGTATACTACTCCATTAAGTAAAAATTGGCTTTTGCATCGCCTTATGCTCGACCTCTAAAAGGCTTTGTAAATTCATAATGTTCCAGGCGAGGAGATCAAAATGCTGCCATTAATAAAAACATTAGCGCATGAGACTAACGGAAATAAAGGAAAAAATCGAAGAAGCCTACCTGACTATACTATTGATGATTTCTATGTCAATCATAAAGTCCTGTTGGAACTTCCGAAAAGAAAATTCCTGGAAATAACCGGATTGAAGGATGAAGCCGAAATTCAAAATTTCCTGGAAAATACCATTCTCAAAAATAACCCCAGAGATATTGAACAAACATTGAATGAGCTTAAAAGTAAGGCGCTTACCACCGAAGAAGGGATAAAAAAACGGCAAAGAAATATTTCTGGCTATGAAAAGAAAATATTAGCAATCGAAAAAGAACAGCAATCTATTCCTGCCCAGGAATCAAATCTAAAGGAAGAAATTTACAGCTTAGAAAAAGAGATCGAATATTTAAAGCCGATTGGGGTAAGCACAGGAGTATTGCTGGACAAAACATACTGGGACATCGAAACTTACTTCCAAAGTACAGAACTTGGCTTTTCCCATTTGGATAAATCAGCATTTTTAGCCTTAAAAATTTCCCTATCAGCCAATCATTTCATAATAACCCAGGAGGATATCGCCCTGACCTTAACCGGCGGCCTCTTAGCCTCAATAACGTTTCGTAAGAAAGGTGATTTGATCTCAAAATTCCAGCAATCTCCCCGGAAGATTTTCGCATTGGCCGTAAAGGGATTTTATCACCTGGATCCAAGAGGTCAAAATGGGGTGGATCGCGACCAAATAAGGACAAGCATCCACCAAACCCTCTACCATCAGGCAGGGTATGCCGATAGCACCCTACAAATCGAAACACCCATTGGCTATTACTTGCTCCTTGATGAATATGTAGTGGAAATCCGGTTCCATCCGGCCTCCATTTTGATCGGAGCCAATGATGTCGTGAGGGCTGTCCCGGAAATTTCCTCGAAAGCGAAGCGGGCGGAGGAAATTTGGGCCGACGAAAAAGAGCGGCAAAGGCAGGAGGAGGAAGAGTGGTATGATTGATACACAAATACTGTCATACACAAATAGCCATCATGAAAAAAGTGATAATTCTGATCGCAATTTTAAACTTTGGGTCATCTGTTGGATTTTCTCAGAACCCAGTAATTGATGAAAAAAATGGCTTTAGAGAATTTAAACTGAATTCACCTATCTCAAATTATGAATCGCTTGAATTATTAGGAGAAACTGAACAAGGAGAAACTATTTATGAATACTCCGGTGATAATTACAAATCTCTTTACGGAAAGCCTATTAAATCAATATCTCTTTTGTCCCGCTTGTGCAAAAGGGTTTTGTGGCCTGGCCGAATATGAAGGGGTGGGGCGGCAGGATGAACTGCGCTGATCCTATTGGGCTCCGAAGTCAAAAAGCAGCGGCTGGCCCGCTGCGCTCCCTACGGCCGTTTTTCATTTGGGCAAGCGCTCAAGTGGGACTTGGCCCTTGCCCAAATAAAAAACGGCTTGTGCCCGGAACTGGCACAAGCCGCTGCTTTCATTAGTGATCCCGGCAGGGTCGGAATAGCCGCTTTTAAGCGGCTGTTATTCAGGTTACCGTGTATTTTTTATTTAAAATTTTAGAACTGAGTCAGAAAAAATCACCTGTTTTTTCGGTTCTTCCGCAGGTTCCCCCTCGGCATTCTGCCTTTCTCTTTTTCAAAGGCCTCGATGTATTCATCTTCGATTTCTTCCGCCCGTTTGCGCCCGGGGATGCCCTTGAGCAGGATGCGGGCAAAATACCGCAGCCACCCGGCGCCCAGGTTCAGGATCCGGAGTTGCTTTCGGATCCTTCTGCTCAGGCCGTCTTTATCTATAGGGTCGGAACTTACCCCATATTTAAAAACCTCCTCTTCTTCCTTATCGTGAATTTTGTACAAATGGTGAGGCTCCTTGTTTTCGTGTGAGTTTCGGTGCATGCCTTCCTTCAGTTTGAGCGCTTACTGCCAGCCCGCTTCGTTAGCGTAAGTTTCGTAGCTGGTAGGGGAGAGGTAATCGAATTCAGAACCGGTTTTTTGTTCATAGGCCAGCGCCGCCAAGGAGAGCAGCGGTTCGAAATCCTCCTCCGGATTGATCTGTGCAGGTGCTTCTAAAACCTGCTCGTATTTTTCTTTACCCTGAGCAACGACGGCAGCCCTCACATACAGGAAACCATCTTCCGAGAAGGAGTTTTCGGGATAGGCCGCCCGGGCATGGGCTTTGGTGTCCAGCGCATAAAGCTTTTCGGCAAGTATATCTTCGAAAAGGTAAATGTGACTGGCAGGATGCTGGGCGAGGACTTCAACGGCC
>CAYTFO010000272.1:0-3712 GCA_964437135.1 uncultured Roseivirgaceae bacterium
GCTAGCATTTACCTGAAAACCAAGTTTATTGTAGCGATGCCCATATGAAAACTGCATATTGTAAATCGGTACATTACGAAGATTATTATATCCCCCGGCAAGTACAGCACGAATTTGAGGTGGTCCTTCTTTTGCCTCCTTGGTAATAACATTTACAGCTCCACCAATTCCATCTCCATCCTGGTCAGGTGTCATTACTTTTGAAACTTCTATAAACTCTATTTGATCTGATGGGATTATATCGAGTCCGACATATCTATAATCACCTTCTGGAGAAGGAATCTGCTCACCATTTATGTTGAAATTTGTCAGTTCGGGCGGGGTTCCTCTTAGCTGAACAAAACGGCCTTCTCCCTGGTCTCTTTGCAAAGTAATTCCTGGTATTCGTTGCATAACCTCTGCTGCATTCAGATCCGGAAAAGTTACTATTTGCTCTGCAGAAACTACATTTTTAATATTTGCTGCTCTCTTCATATTGGTCATAGCAGCAATTTGTCCTTCCAATACTCCTGTAACTACCACTGCATCCAGTGAGGTCGAACTCTCTTTTAATCTGAAAGTTATATTCGTTACTCTTTCAGAAAGTTCAATAGTTTGTTCCTGAGTTTCATAGCCAACATACGAAACTTCAAGAGTTACATTAGATCCACCTATGCCTCCCAGGACGAATTTTCCATCAAGATCGGTAACCTTTCCTTTGTTAGTATCTTTTATTTTTACTGTTGCCCCAATCAATCCCTCACCTGTATTTTCATCTATAACTTTACCGTTTACGGTAAATTGAGCATGAATTTGAGTTAGTGTTAAAAAAAATAATAGTGACAAAAAAACGCTCTTGAAGTTCATAGTAGCATACTATTGATTGTAGAAAAGAAAAAGGCATCCCTACAATCGAAGGGATGCCTAAAATATTTTGTGTATTATTCTAAAATTACCCTTTTGGTAAATTTCTGTCCTGACTGATCAACAGAGATAAGGTAAATTCCCCGCTCTAATGATGAAAGGTCAACTCTCACTTTTTTCTGAGAATTATTATCAGTTACCATTAATACTTTCCCATTCAGGTCAATTACTTTAATCACTGCTTCTTTTGTACTTTTAAGTACGATATCAATGAAATCTGTAGTAGGATTTGGATAAAGTAAACCATCTGCAAAAGATGTTTGAGGTCTCGCTACAGAAAGTGGAGATTCAGGTGGCATTGCAATTTCTGGCGTGCCAATTGCTGCATCATCATAACCTCCATAATAAACGATCAATCTGGCAATTCTTTCGGGATGGTTTTGCCCGTCACCACCATCTTCAGGATCCGCGATGTTTTCAAAAGCTTCCCATTCACGGGCATTTTCTACTTCACTTGGACCCTGATCTTCTCCCTGAAATACGAAAGCAATAGCATTTCCTGGCGACCATGTATCTTTATTTACTATTTCCTGTACAATATCCTTAATATTCGGAGTTCTTTCCTCCGTCCATAGTCCCCATTCTTCATCAACTACCCATCGAACCTGAGCTGTTGTAGAAACTCTGTCAGTAATAAGAGCATTTTCTGTAAAGGTTGCTGCATTATCAGTATTCTCTGCATAGATTGTAATATTCGCAACATCCTCTGAGCTTTTCGCTTCATGTGAATAAACTAGAACGAAAGCAGAATCTACAGTAACACCTTGTGGGATTCCCAGATTCTGAAATCTTAATCCAGCAGTAAGAATATTTGCATCCCCTTCATCTCCTTCCCATCCTGCGTCAATATCGTCATCGGTAAGAGCGTCGATCTCATCATTTTCCTGCTCTGCGTCATCTGATGAAATATCTAAGGTTGTACCCTCTTCTGTTATGGTGCCTGTTTTGACAATTGGGGTTCCGAATGCACCTGAATTTCCGGGAGTATATTCAATTACAAGCATAGGGATTCTGTCCGGTTTATTTTGACCATCACCTCCATCTTCAGGATCAGCGATGTTTTCGAATGCCTCCCATTCCCTTGCATTTTCTAATTCACTTGGACCCTGATCTTCGCCTGCTATAATAAAAGCAATGGCATTACCAGGAATCCAATCTGGTAAATCGATAATTTCCTGAACAATTGAAGACAAATCCGGAGTTTGATGTTTTGTCCATAATCCCCATTCCTCATCAACTATCCAGCTAACCTGAGCATTGGTAGGTTCCCTGTCAGTAATTAATTCAAAATTTACGAAAGTGTAAGGGTTCGCAACTCTCTCTGCGTAAATTGTAAGATTGGCAACATCATCTGTTGACTTAGCTTCATGAGATGTTATTTCGATGTAAGCATTATTAATAGTTGCTCCCCGAGGAATCAATACATTTTGAAATCTCATTCCAGCTGTAAGGATATTTGCATCTCCTTCATCTCCTTCCCATCCTGCATCAATATCATCATCAAATAATGCATCTATTCCATCATTTTCCTGCTCAGCATCATCACTTGAAACATCAAGAGTTGTGCCGTCTTCCTCAATTGTACCTGTTTTAATTATTGGTATTTTTATAGTCACCTGAGATAAACCCAAATGACATAAAAACATGCCTGTCAAAACTAGTAGTAAATGTTTTTTCATGTTAAAGTTCGTTTGGTAAAAAATTACAAGCGAAAATTAATAGTTATTAAACTCTAATTGATTAAGGTGTTATTAAGTGTGTGTTACCTTGTAGCTAAGTATATTCCGAAATCAATATTCAATGATATTTAAATCTAACTACAATTGATTTTTGGAAATAAAATCGACGTTATTCGAAATAATGAAAACCTAATAAAAGTGATCCTAAATAGTTGAATTGCAAATACTTAAACAAAAATAACTCTGAATTAAAAATGAGTTTTTTGTTCTGCTTGTTCGTGTTAAGAAAAATTAAAATTCATATAACATTTACAGAGCGTAATTTTATTCTTTGTCAACGAATTTTAGAGTTCAAAATATTTATGGATGAATTTTACTTTTTAGTTGAAGGTCATTCATCATATTACCACAACAACTGAGAAACCATCTTTAAATGGAGATGGTTTCTTTTAAATTTTTAAATAAGATTATGGGTTTTTTACAATCTAATGTTTTGTCCAGACTTTGCATTCTATTGATCATTTCATATGCTTCAGGATGTAATCAAAATTCAAAATCAACTGATGATCAAAATAATTCATCCGGTTCTATTCAGACTGACTCAGTAATCACTCCTTTATATGTCACGGAAAAGGTTAATTTTGATAGTGATGACCCTGCAATTTGGATCAATAAAACCAACCCGGAAAACAGTTTGATCCTGGGAACTGATAAAATGGAAAATGATGGAGGTGTTTTTTTATTTGATCTAAAGGGTAAAATACTTAAAAAAATCACTGGAATTGACCGACCTAACAATGTAGATGTGGCTTATGGATTTATTTATGGAAAAGATACCATCGATATTGCCGTTTGTGCCGAAAGGGTAAGTTCTAAAATAAGGGTTTTCAAATTACCTGAACTTGAACTTATCGATAATGGAGGTATCCCGGTTTTTGAAGAAACTGAATATAAACAACCCATGGGCGTGGCATTATACACCAGACCATCTGATAATAAGATTTTTGCTATTGTAAGTAGAAAAGAAAACCCGGAAAATAATAATGATTATCTGTGGCAGTATGAACTCTCTTCTGAAGATTCAGTAATAAAAGGTGGCTTGATTAGAAAATTTGGAAATTATGAAGGAA
>CAYTFO010000273.1:0-3710 GCA_964437135.1 uncultured Roseivirgaceae bacterium
CAACAGTACTGAGATAGACAGTAAAGAACTTTTTGTAACGCATCTTTTGAACGTAATGGACAGTGAACAGGCATTAATAGAATTATATTCCTTTTTCGATGAAAAGAATAGACAGTAACTAAAAGTGGAAGAGTAGCATGGTTCAACTGCTTCAAATTTGACCAGTGCTGAACGTAATATAAATATTTCCAGATGGAATCTATTCACGATTCACCAATTTTCCTGTCAAAAATCACATTTTCGTAAAAACATATGACGCTTCATTCATTTAATCATCACTTACCTTTGCAGCCAGAAGGAATTCTTATGAATAAAGCTTTGTACGTTGCAACTATAGAACCCTACAGTGGAAAGTCCACAGTTGTACTGGGTTTAATGCGGATTTTGAAAGGTAAAATGGCTAAAATCGGCTACTTCCGCCCTATTATCGATGATCCGATTGACAATAATCCCGATAATCATATTCAGACGGTCAATGATTTTTTTGAACTCGGACTTACCTATGAAGATTCCCATGGGTTCACCCGCAGCCAGGTGATTGACATGCAAAATGAGGGAAAGGAACTTGAAATCATCGAGGAAATCATTGAGAAATTCAAAGTTCTGGAAGAACAATATGATTTCGTAATGGTGGAAGGCACCGATTTTTCTGATGAAGGGAGTATTACTGAATTTGATATCAATATTACACTGGCAAAAAACCTGGGTATTCCTGCGATTTTGGTTGCAAGTGGTAAAGATAAGACTCCCAGAGAACTTATAGGACAGGTAACGCTGGCTTATCAAACTTTCATAAAAAAAGATGTTAATGTACTGTCTGTTTTTACAAACAAAGTCATCGAAGAAGATTATGAAAAAGTCATAAAACTTCTAAAAAAGAATTTCCCTAAGAATGTACATACCTATGCTATACCCGTCGTTACAGCTCTTGGAGCTCCCACATTAAAAGAGCTGGTTGAGGAACTAGAAGGCAAAGTCCTGTTTGGTGAGGAGTTTTTGAGCAACCAGGCTTTTGGTTTTGCTGTAGGAGCTATGCAATTGCGTAACTTCCTCCCTCATATTCGAAACAATGGACTTGTTATCACTCCCGGTGACCGGGCGGATATAATTTTAGGATCCCTGCAGGCTAGCATTTCTGATAACTATCCAAAAATCTCAGGGATAATACTTACAGGTGGTTTAGTGCCTGAAGAAACTATTTTGAAACTTATTGATGGGGTTTCTGAAATCGTTCCGATTATATCTGTACAAAAAGGCACCTTCGAAGTCACCAATTTTATTGGTTCGATCAAACCTAAGATAAAAGCAGATAACACCCGTAAAATCAATGCCGCCATCACTGTATTCGAAAAATATGCAGATGTGGATGAACTGACGGATCAACTGGTGACCTACCAACCAAAAGGCATGACACCATCTATGTTTCAGTACAATCTGCTCAAGCGTGCAAGGACTCAACGTAAACATATAGTATTACCCGAGTCAACTGACGAACGAATACTTCGAGCTGTGGAACGCCTTGTTCATACGGATGTACTGGATATCACATTGCTGGGCAGTAGGAAAGACATTGAAGATAAAATTCGACAAATCCATCTTCCTTTAAACCTTGAAAAGGTTAATATAGTGGACCCTATTGAGAGTCCCTATTTTGAAGACTATGCTGAGACATTCTACGAACTCAGAAAACATAAGGGTATCAATCATCAGATGGCAAAAGATACGATAGCAGATGTCTCATACTTCGGAACCATGATGATTTACAAAGGTCATGCTGACGGAATGGTATCCGGTGCTGTACATACGACACAACATACCATTCGGCCTGCATTGCAGTTTATCAAAACCAAACCTGGTGTTAATATCGTTTCCTCTGTTTTCTTCATGTGTCTTGAGGATAGGGTTTCAGTATTTGGAGATTGTGCGATCAACCCCAATCCAAATGCTCAGGAATTGGCAGAAATAGCCATTTCGTCCGCAGATTCCAGTAAAAACTTTGGTATAGAACCCAAAATTGCCATGCTATCCTACTCTTCCGGTGCATCGGGAAAAGGTGCTGACGTGGAAATAGTACGGGAAGCAACAGAAATCGTAAAATCAAAAAGACCTGACCTGAAAGTTGAAGGTCCGATCCAATACGATGCTGCGGTTGATGAAAGAGTTGGAAAAAGCAAAATGCCTGATTCGGAAGTAGCAGGTCAGGCAAGTGTTTTAATCTTCCCGGATTTGAATACCGGTAACAATACATATAAAGCTGTTCAAAGAGAGACCGGTGCCATTGCAATTGGTCCAATGCTACAGGGATTAAATAAACCGGTAAATGACCTGAGCCGTGGTTGTACGGTTGAAGATGTTTTCAACACGGTAATAATCACTGCTATTCAGGCACAAACTGAAGATTCATGAAAATATTAGTATTAAACTCCGGAAGTTCGTCCATAAAGTTTCAGTTAATTGAAATGCCGGATGGTAAAGTGATCTGTACCGGGTTATTGGAGAGAATTGGTTTAGACAACTCTATGTTGCATTTTAAAACCACCAAAAACAAACACTCGGAACAAGTCGAAATACCTAACCATAATAAAGGTCTGGAGGTGATAGGCGACTGGTTGATGGATAAAGATAAAGGAGTGATTTCCACAACGGATGAAATTCAGGCGGTGGGTCATCGGGTGGTTCATGGGGGCAACCTGTTTTCAAAAACATCTGTAATCAATCCGGAAGTGAAGAAAGAGATTCGAAACCTTTTTAGTTTGGCTCCCCTTCACAACCCTCCTAACCTTGCCGGGATTGAAGTAGCAGAAAAAGTATTTGATAAGGCGAAGCAAATTGCGGTATTTGACACTGCCTTTCATCAATCAATACCTCCGGTAGCGCATCGTTATGCAATCCCTGAGAAATTATTTGCTGACGATCATATCAGACTATATGGGTTTCATGGCACCAGCCATAAGTTCGTTTCGGAAAAAGCCATTGATTATCTTGGAAAAACTGAGACCCGTATCATCACACTACATTTAGGAAATGGCTGCAGTGCAACGGCTATTAAGAATGGTGAGAGTGTTGATCATTCCCTGGGTTTTGGGCCTATGACTGGTTTATTGATGGGTACTCGCTCGGGTGACATAGATCCGGCTTTGATTTTTTACCTGGTAGATCAGCTTGGGTATTCACTTGATGAGGTAAATACCTTATTGCAAAAGAAAAGTGGATTGCTGGGCTTGACAGGACTCAGTGACTTACGCGAGATAGAAGAAAAGGCAATTGAAGGTGATGAAACCTGTCAGCTTGCACTTCAGATGATGACTTATCGAATTCGGAAATATATTGGAGCCTATGCGGCTGCCATGAATGGACTGGATGCGATCGTATTTACGGGAGGAATAGGCGAAAATTCCGTTACTGTACGAAAATTGGTATCAGAGAATATGGATTTTCTGGGTATTGAACTAGATCAGGATGAAAATAAGGTGAGATCTAATGAAATCCGTGAAATAAATACAGCATCATCCAAAGTAAAACTATTGATGATCCCAACCAATGAAGAACTGGAAATTGCGAAACAGAGTTATGGGTTAATGAAGGGGGAATAAGATTTAGTATTCGGTTTTCAGGATTCAGGATTCAGGATTCAGGATTCAGGATAAGTCAGATGGAATCAATCCTGAAAGAGATTGACAACTGTTTTTAATAGCGTCCTGTAATGCCTT
>CAYTFO010000274.1:0-3638 GCA_964437135.1 uncultured Roseivirgaceae bacterium
TGCCCGGAAGGTTCCGAGGAACAGCGTCACCCTCTTCGTCTACATCTACTTCACCCTCGGTATATGTATAACTGACGTCATAAGTGATATTTGATGACTCATTTATTTTTTGAATATATTTAAGATTAATCGTTCCACCATATATAAAAGATTCACCAAGGTTATCATTTATTTGGATTTCATTGACTCTATTATCATATTGTCCCAGTTGGTAGGATGAATCGGGATAAAGGCTATAAACACTTTCCGGAAACTGACTGCTTGTGACGGGACTGATTTGATTTTCTATTTGAGATACAAAAACAGATGTTCTAATAGAAAAATTTTCATTAGGATATAAATTAACTAATAATTCACCGGTGCTTATACTTTGCGATTCCAAATTCGGATTTGGCAAATTATAAAAATCTGAATAATAGGTCCTACCACCATCATCACTGAGAAACAATCCATATCTATCATATGTATATTGAGGAGAAGGTGCTAAAAATGCAGTTCCAAACAAAGTCTTTATTGTTAATTTGGGATTTGGCAAAAAGACCAGTCCCAGTCTAGGATTCATATTTAATCCTACCCTGGAATCCCAATCCAATCTTGATCCACCAGTGAATTTTATCTTATCATTGAAATCATAATTTAATGTAAAAAATCCACCATAATTCTGATAAAATATTTCTATTAATTCAGCCGATAAACCATCAGGATTAAATGGAAGTGCAATACTACCAGCAACAATTGCTTTATCCAGATCATTTCTGGTGATTGGTTCTTCCAGATTATTACTTCTTGGAATAGAATTGTAGAATTCAGCTGTAACTCCAAATGTCAATCCTAATCTATCATATTTTAGTGTTGCAAGTTGTTCAAATTGAATTTTTCGACCCTGAGCAAAAAGATAAGCCGGCTCCATCAAAGTAAATACATTGCGAAAGTTTGACTCACTATCAAGAGAATAGAAGCTACGATTAAATTGTGACCTAATCAGAAGATTATCCCATTCTTTTCGGTATAGAATACTTATCATATTCACATTATGAGCAAAGTATTGATCCTTGTTGTAAACAGAATTATTAGGGGAATTAGCAGTACTGGTAGGTACTCTTGATCTGTTATTAAAGAAGTTCAATTCAAAGCCTTTATAGGTTAGGGATGCGAAAATCCCATTCGCATAAAGTGGATTTTGAGCTTCTGTTTCTACGGGGGTTGTCGGAGTTATTGGTCCAAATATGGTTTCAAAACTTCCCGATTCAAGGTATAAATCACGGTTTTGATAATCCTCAGGATAAAATTCCGCTAAATCCGGTTGCTCATCATAAAAAAACTGTCCCCCGATTTTTAATTCTAAATCGTCACCAATTTTCCTTCCAAATAAAGCATTTAGCAGATGAGAATTGTATTGGCCATATTCATATTTAAAATCTGTAATATTCTCCATACCATCTCCAGAAGTAATGATATTTATTACTGCTGAAAAAGCATCCGCACCATAGATCGCTGAACCAGGACCATAAATGATTTCAACTTGGTCTGCTATATTGACAGGGTAGTTTTCCATAAATGGAATTATTTCATTTGTAGGGGAACTTATCCGGACACCGTTAAGAAGAATTACAATTTTATCTGTATAACGTACTCCTCTTACAGTTACATCATTCATCCATCTCGGATCTACACCAAAATCAACTTTAAAACCTGGCAGATTTCTAACAATGTCTAAAAGTGAATTGTAATTTTTTGATTCTATTTCTTCTTTACTTATTACAATAAGGTTTGAAGGAACTTCTTCAGAAGACTGTTTTTCAGTACGTGAACTGGAAATTACCTGAACATTTTGCAGCTCCTGTAATGTAAGATCAAAAATATCCGCTTCATCACCAGTTTGTGCAAATAATATAATTACTGGAAACACATATAAAATGAACAGGAAGAATCTCATTGATATCCTAATAATTCATCAAACAATTATAAGGTAAAAGCAAGTTTTTTAACCAGATTCCAAAGAATATTTGTATTTTCTAACTAATAGTTAATATCGAATAATATAAAATTAACTCTAAGTTCATATTAAATATTCAATCGAGATTATTATAGCTGAATTAGCAAACTGATGAATTTGATACTAAAAAATCTGAGGGCTTAAATTCATTTGAATAACAATCCGAAATATTAAATCAAGAGATGCAGAAATAAATAAAGCGATACTTTCGCATCGCCTTATTCAATATGTATTTTTTATTTTTTGATAATCCTGGTAGAGAATTTATTCCGATTTTTATCGGATACATTTAAAATATACATTCCATGCGAAATATTTTTTAAATCGATAGTTTTTTCTACAGTATTTAAAAGAACCTTTCCTGTTAAATCTGTGACTTCAGCATACACAAAATCTGAATTTTTTATAATTAAATATCTGCTTGTAGGATTCGGATATACGCTTAAATCATCTGAATTTATTCCCAGGATCTCTACTACAGTGACATAGTTTTCTTTTAGAGTAGTCGAAGACATATTTTCATTACTGATTGTAAGTTCTACATCAAAAGTACCTATTGCCTCACTGTAAGTTATTGTTGGATTCTGTGCTGTTGAAGTTTCCGGCACTCCCCCTTCAAATACCCAATTATAAGAATCAATCTCTCCAATACTTAAATTACTGAAGGAAACCTGATCACCTAAACCTACCTCAGTGATATCTGCTTCAAATTCTGACTGAATTGCCTCTTCATATGAAATAGTCCAACCTTCCCCATTGATACTTGAATTAGTGACAAAGTTTATAAATGCTAAATTTCCTGATGCAACAAAAAATGTATCTGCAACTTCTCCTGTTAGTTCAACCAATAACGGCTAATTTTCATCTGAACCATCATAGATTCTAACAAAATCAAACCCTCCCTGAATACTAAGATTATTGACTATCAACACAACTTTATCAACATCATTTGGAGCAATTAAAAATTCACAATCCATATTATTGCCATAATTCCTTGAACCACTTCCATCTTCAACAACTCCAGAAGGATCAGTAAAAACAATTAAACCTGAACACGTGATACTCTCATTTACAGAAATAAAATCTTCTAATGTAACTGAATCCTTGTTTACTCCATCAGTTACTACCAACGTTACGTTAAAAGAACCAAAATCATCATATCTCACGGTTGGATTTTGATTTGTTCTAGTAGCAGGTGTTCCCGATTCAAAATACCATTGCCAATTTAGGATGTCTCCAGAACTTAAATCAGTAAAACTTATCGATTGTCCCTGGTCAATATTTTGGATAGATGAAGAAAACAATGCTGTTATATCATTTATCACACTATATGAAAGCTCAAAACCTCCACGCGTATTTGAAGAATTAGAAATAAACTCAACAAAAACCTGATTAGTATCTGTTGAAATTGAAATGCCGGATGTGTTAATACCTGTATACTGAGAAAGTAACAAACCAGAATTATCAGCTCCTTCATAAATTCTTAAAAAATCCTGATTTGACTCAAGATCATAATTTGATATTTCTATTTGCAATCCAGTTCCTATTCCGGGATTAATAATCCATCCACAATTTGAATTATTATTATAACCTGTTGTGCTAATAAAACAATGCTGAGCTATTTGTAATTTATTTTACTAAA
>CAYTFO010000275.1:0-3588 GCA_964437135.1 uncultured Roseivirgaceae bacterium
CTCTTTTAACGTCATCAATAGGCCTGTTGCGAATGCACTGATTGTCTACATGATGGACGTTTCTGGATCGATGGGTGATGAACAAAAAGAGATCGTAAGATTAACAAGCTTCTGGCTCGATACCTGGCTTTCCACTCAATACAAAGGCCTTGAAAGACGCTACATCATTCACGATGCGACAGCTCGAGAAGTCGATCAAGACACCTTTTACCGCACGAAAGAATCAGGCGGAACGCTGATTAGCTCGGCTTACAAGCTTGCCATAAAGATTATCGAAGAGGAGTTTCCTCTTGATGAGTGGAATATTTATCTTTTTCACTTTTCAGATGGCGATAACTGGTCAGGAAACGACACTGCTGAATGTATGAAGCTCCTTGAAGGCACTCTTCTTCCCGTGTCAAACCTATTTTGTTATGGCCAGGTCGAGTCTCGTTATGGATCCGGACAATTTCTTAGAGACCTTACAAAGCACTTTCACGAAGGCAACGAAAAAGTCATCGTCTCGCAGATTAAAGACCGCGACGCGATCATCGATGCCATCAAGGTCTTTTTAGGCAAAGGTAAATAATATGGAACTCTTAGACACTCGCATTAGCCCCGAGCTTCAAGAAGTCGCTTCTCGTATTGAAGAGGCCGCTAGGAATGCAGGTCTTGATTTTTTTACCACGATTTTTGAACAGGTCGATTATCAAACTCTCAATGAAATCGCCGCCTATGGTGGGTTTCCCACACGTTATCCACATTGGCGCTTCGGTATGGATTACGAGCGCCTTTCTAAAAGCTACACCTACGGCCTTTCGACTATTTATGAGATGGTGATCAATAACGACCCTTGCTACGCTTACCTTCTCAGCTCAAACAGTATGGTCTCCCAGAAAACAGTCATTGCGCACGTCTATGGGCACTGTGATTTCTTTAAGAATAATTATTGGTTCAGTAAGACCAATCGCAAAATGCTCGATCAGATGGCCAACCACGCGACTGTTGTGAGAAGCCTTATTGAAGAAGTCGGCCATGACGATGTCGAAGCATTTATCGACGTTTGTCTATCACTCGAAAACCTTATCGATATTCATTCACCCTTCCAAGCGAAGTCAACCCGGCTGAGCCAAGAAGAAAAAGAAAAACTTGCCAAAAAGCCGGTTCCGAAACTGCAGTCAAAAAACTACATGGACCGCTATATTAACCCACAAGACTACCTTGACGAGCAAAAACAAAAGATTGTCGAAGAAGCTGAAAGACAACAGTCTTTTCCCGAAAATCCGGAACGAGACGTACTTAAATTTCTCATCGATTACGCTCCGATGACCACCTGGCAAAGGCGGATCCTAGAGATTATCAGAGACGAATCTTATTACTTCGCACCGCAGGGGCAGACCAAAATTATTAACGAAGGCTGGGCTTCTTATTGGCACAGTAAGATCATGACCGAGCTTTGCCCCCTGGAAGACTCCGAAATCGTCGATTATTGCGACTCTAACGCTGGCATTTTGGCTAACCACCCCGGCCAGCTTAATCCCTACAAGTTAGGTATCGAGCTTCTTAGACACGTTGAAAGACGCTGGGACCGTGGTCAATTTGGCCTTGAATACCTTCACTGCGACGATCCAAAAGTAAGAGCCAATTGGGACAAGCAACTTGGTCTCGGGCGTGAGAAGATCTTTGAAGTGCGTCGTTTTCACAACGACATCACCTTTCTGGATGAGTTCATGGACGAAGACTTTTGTCATGAAACCAAAATGTTTCTCTATGATTACGACCGCCGCACCGGAAAGTACATCATCTCAAGCCGTGATTTTCAGGCGGTCAAAAGCCAGCTCCTCAGCCAGCTCACCAACTTCGGCCAACCGATCATCGAAGTGGTCGATGGCAACTTTCAGAACAGAGGGGAATTGCTCCTAAAGCATAAGCACGATAAAGTAGACCTTAAGCATGACTTTACTTTGGAGAGTTTGAAGAACCTCCAAAAAATATGGAGACGACCCGTGCATCTTGAAACGGTAGTCGAAGATGTGTGGCGTCGAATCAGTTATGACGGAAGCAATCATTCCATCGAGAAAATTTAAAGACGCTTTTTGCTCTTTAGCTAAGGCTATGGGAATCCTCGTTTTAATGGGGATTTTTTCGCTTTTGGCAACTTCTTCTCAGGCACAAGAGTCTAAACTTCCGGTGATTCACAATGTCGGTATTATTCCGGTCCAATATGACTTAGGCCAAGCCAGTGCAAAGGGTCTCGAGACTTTTATGCGTGACGTAAATGTCGCGTTTTCTGAGGCCGTGCGTCACTCCAACCGTTTTCAAGTCCTCGACGATGAGCTGGTCAAGTCTTTATGGTCAAATCCACAGGGACGCCACGAGCTGGTCAGTGATTTTGAATTGCATGGCTTTTCAAGCCTGATCGTCGTACCAACCCAAGACCGAGTCATTCTTATGATGAGACTTCTCGACCCAAACTTAAAGCCATGGCTCCAGGAGAGCCAGGTTATGGGTAGATTAGCCGTTTCCGGCTACCGCTATGATGATGTCCTTAGCAAACTTAAAGAGCTCGTATTTAGCCTTTTCAACCGCCTGCCGGTGGACGTCACGGTGACATCGGTACAAGGCCGATTTATCACCCTCTCTGGAGGTATTACTCAGGGTGTTAATATTGGCGATGAACTTATGCTTTATAGACCTTATGTGAAGTCTCGCCACCCTGCCAATGATACTTGGCGCACCTTTGATAGGGAATTTTTAGGGAGTGCTAAAATCGTCGATTCTAAACAGTACACCTCTGTGGCGCGCCTTCTTCGTCTTGTGAAAGAAAATGCGATCCAGATTGGTGATGGGGTGAAAGTTGAAAACATCCCCGGCCGCTCGCTTTTCGCTCAAAAAGCGCGCGCCGAAGAGATGAAAGATCATAAAGACGCGATCGTTATCGATCCCCTCTATCCTGGAGGAGCACTGAAAGAAGAGATCGACGAGCAGATTGCCGAAAAGCCGCCTCAGGAACAAATCCCTGCGCAAACGGATAACCAGCCCAACGAAAAACCAGCAGAAGCCCCTCAAAAGGCGCCTGAAAAACCTCAGGGGGCTCCCACTCCTGTCGCTGAAGCCCCAGAAGAACCGACTAAAATTGCCGAAAACATTATCATCCACGCCGGCCAAAAGGGCTGGTGGTACAACGGTCCTGGCAGCACCAGTTCAAAATTGGTGTGGTACTTCCCCCTTAATTACTTCGGTATGAGTCTGACCCGTCCGCTGCTTTTTAAAATTAAATACGATATCGGTGGAAGCTTCACGATCGGCGATACCCAAAAGGGTAGCTTTATGGGTTATCAAGGCGACATAAAGCTTTATTGGCAGTCTCCTTTAGAGCTTTCTGAATCACGCCTTACAACCTGGCGTGGTGGTGTTCATGGCAGAGCTGAAGGACTTGGCGTCACCGGCGAGAGTTATGGCGGTGGTGATTTTATAAGAGTCGGAGGCTTTATTGGCCTTGGTGGAAACATCTCAGTTCTTGGCGTTAATGGCATCGACTGGAACAGTGACTTTAGCCTTACGCCGCTAACCTTTGGACGACTTGGATATAACGGCACAAATAAGACG
>CAYTFO010000276.1:0-3510 GCA_964437135.1 uncultured Roseivirgaceae bacterium
AATCAGGATAAGTCAGATTCCTGCTGAAAACTGAATTCTGAATACTGAAAACTAATAGACAATTAGAAAATACTGTCTTCTCCATCTCACTAAATCAGTATTTTCTCCCCTTATTACCTTTCGCCTTTTGACTTTCACCTTACCTACCCTACCCACTTCACTTTATCCGAAATCGGGTTTCTCCTGCCTTCAGGCCATTCGATTCTGGGCATTCCGATGTACATAAAACCCAGTAACTTATCTTTCTCTCCCAATCCAAAAAATTCCTTTGCTTCCTCTTTGTAGGTAATCCCTCCGGAACCCCAGTAGCACCCAACTCCAAAAGCTGTAGCGGTCAGATACATGTTCTGAACTGCACAAGCTACAGCTTCCACTTCTTCTATTTCAGGGATCTTTTCCCGTTCATCTCTTTTCATTCCAATCGCTATGATATGCGAGGCTTTTAAAGGCTTCGTTGCCAGCATGTCGAACTTCTTTTGATCAAAAGTTCCATCTACTTCGGTCAGTTTTTTATATAACTGGGATTGGAATTCTGCCAACTTTTTTAATCCTTCCTCTTTAAAAACTACAAACCTCCAGGGTTCGGTAAGTCCATGAGTAGGTGCCCTGTTTGCATTTTCCAACATCTGGTGAACGATGGTATCACTCACCTTTTCTTCACTGTAAACACCTGGATATAGAGATCTTCTGTTAGCAATTAGCTTATTGATTTGATCGACGTCGTAATTCATAGATTAGATTAGAAATTGATATGACTTATTAATTCTAAAACACGCTAATATGTTCCGTGAATTACAGAAATAATTAAATCAAATATGAAGTTTTAAAGTAATTGTTCCAGTTTATTGGCTTTTACCAGTAAAACTTCTTCCTCTATCCTGCTATGAACAATCAGATCCCTCCAAAGCAACTCCAGCTTTTCCCCCATCATTCTCAAGGAGATACTTTTTTGAGACTTTAGTTCATTGGCTAGACCCAAAAGCTCCTTTTCAGGCATATCATCATGTGAAATGATAAAGTCAATCAATTTAATCTTATCTTCAAGTGTGTAATCAATTGAAGAAGATTCCTGGTATTTCAACAACATCTCAATGTATGGAATCAAATATTCATCTTCTTCCGCAATATGTGAAACCAATGATTTATCAAATTTCAGATAGGTCTGTAGAAAAGTATCCAGCAATAATCGAACTTCAGGTGAATTTGTCTGTGATAACCACAGATTAGCCAATTGCTTTCTGCTGAAATTAAGGAAGTATTGGTGTGATTCTTTGATGTATTCCAGAATCTCTCTCAAATCAAATTGCAGAAATGCATCTGTATCAAATTCATTTGGGTCCAGTAATGCACTGTATAATTCCCATTTAAAATCATCTGAAATTTTACTTTCTTCACTTCGGTTCTGAACATGACTTTGTATGGTGTCGAGAGATTGCATAGTAGTTTCCATGTATCAAAAATCGTAAAAAGCATTTCAATATAAAATGACCATTGTTAGGGATTTTATATCCCTCTATTTAGTGATCGAATCACTACTTGTAATGAGATAAATGTATTATCTATTACTTTTATCGAGAAAATATAGATTCGTGACGTGTAAAAATTGCCATACCGAGTTTGAGGGAAATTTCTGTAATAATTGCGGACAAAAAGCGGAGGTAAGCAGAATAAACCTGCAGTACCTGCTGAACGAAGTCAATCAAAATTTTCTACAGTTAGATCGTGGTTTTTTTTATACAGTCTGGAAACTCCTCTCTCAACCCGGAGAACAAATAAAAGGATATCTCGATGGTCAGCGAAAGTCTATAACTAAGCCTCTCACATTTGTATTGATAACATCCACTATTTATGTGATTTTTACACAAATTTCAGGTAGTCAAACGCTTCTGGGGGATATTTTAGGGGGTGTCTCCACATCTATAAACGAATCCGAAGACGGCAAGGGGTCAATTACAAATGAAATTGTCATATGGCTGTCTTACAATTACTTATATGCAACGCTTGCTCTGCTACCCATGTATTCTTTGGCATCATTCTATGCCTTTAGATATGCCAAAAAAAACTATTTCGAACATATCATTATTAATCTTTACATCACTGGTCTACAAACATTGATCTTCAGTTTTTACAGCCTCGCATTAAGCCATTTTGAAAAAGAAGTATATGCCCTTACTATGATCCCTATTTCACTGTCCTTTTTCTATAATGGATGGGTGTTTTATTTGATATTTAATGATATTGGGATTGTTTCCCGACTTTTAAGGATTCTTTGGATGTATGTACTCTATTGCCTTTTATTGATGCTTCTGATGCTCATTTCCGGTTTGTTGGAAGCACTATTGAGTTAAAAAAAGCCTTTACTGCTTAATGGCTAACAAGGATTTTATACGTCAACACAACCTCCCCTCCTTTATCCTGATCTAAGAATTTTAGGATGTATACTCCTTCTGGTAGGTCCAGCGTTTTTACAGTCATCGTTTTGTCAAATCCGTTTTCTACCTTAATAGCTTCCTGAGCTTTTGCTCCTGACAAGCTGACCATCTGTAGATGCACATTTTTCGATAGCATCTGCTTATACTGTAAGGTAAAGCTTTCATCTGCCGGATTGGGATAGATCGCCAGGTCTTTGAAATACTTTCGTATAAAGCCCAGTACCTTTTCAAGTTCAACACTAATTCCATCTTCCGTGATGGTAACAGATGCCTCAAATGCTGCATTCTCCTCCCCCTCTTCAATCACAAAGTCAATATCTGAGGTTTCATCCATAGGGATACCCGGATATTGAATATTGATACGATACTCTCCTGCTGGTAAATTACCAAAACTGACATTCCCTTCATCATCTGTTTCCTTGTAAGCAATCAATACGTACTCATCCTGATCAATTCTACCTCCCCCGGTCACTCGTCTCCTCAACGAACAACCTGCTTTTCTTACTCTCCTACGAGCATCAATTCTCGCATCCTCTTCTGCAAAATCTGATTCTACCAACATATCCAGCTGACCGTCTCCATCTAATGGCTCATCCGGTTCCTGAACCATCACATAGTCGTTGATTTCAATATCCTGGACCAGCTTTATAGTATCTGCATTTACCCAGTCCTCTGTATTTCGATAGTAGGTTGGAATAATTATAGATGCTTCTGGTGGCTGTGTCAATAAAACATAATCATCCAGTACAATGTCATTCACCAGGAATGCCCCTTCAGTTACATTCACTGTTGTTAGTGTATCGAAAGCATTTCGTTCTTTTCTGATCCTCAACACATTGAGAATTCCGGTACTCAGACCATCACCGGAGATCGTTCTTATAGTACCTGAAATATCAGCAGTTGCCAAAACATTGATTTTATCTGATTGAAGTGAAAATGAAGGGTCTGCTGCAAGAGTTGAAGGACTTGTTACTATCAGTTGATAGTCGCCCATCTCGCTTCTTGTGATACTATCATCTTCATACGTACCTTCAAAAGACCCCGTGATATCCAGTGTATCATTTCGCAACCAGATATA
>CAYTFO010000277.1:0-3484 GCA_964437135.1 uncultured Roseivirgaceae bacterium
ATCCGCACAAGTTCGACCCTCTTATGACATAACAAACATAAGAGGGTTTTTAGTTTGTAAAAATTAAACATCACAACTTTGGATATATCTGTTGACAAAAAAGAAAACCTAATTGCCTTAATTAAAATTAAGGTAAACGAAGATGATTACCAACCTAAGGTAAGTCAAAAAATAAAAGATTACAGCAAAAAAGCTAACATTAAAGGCTTTAGACCAGGGAAGGTGCCCGTAGGTATGATAAAAAAACTATATGGTACCTCTTTTATTGTTGATGAAGTAAATCAAATTCTTTCAACAGAGCTAAATAAGCTGCTAAGAGAAAGTGAAACTCAGTTTTTAGGTGAACCAATGCCTGACGAAGAAAAAATGAAAGGCATTCAATGGCAGGATCAAAAAGACTTTGAATTTGATTACAAAATTGGATATACAGAAGAATTTGAAATCCCGGTTAACAAAAAAACTAAGATTGATCTTAATAGAATAAAGATTGATAATAAGTTAATCAACGAAACCATAGATAACCTGAAAAAGCAATTCGGAGAGCTAAAGAATACCGAAATTGTGGAGGAAGATGATACAGTTTACGGGCCAATTACATCTAAAGACTCAGAAATCAATCAGGAAATATCTATAGAATTAAAAGACCTCTCTAAAAGCTATAAAAAGAAGTTTATAGGAGCTAAGTTGGACTCTGAAATTGAATTAGATGTACAAAAAGCTTTTGAAGAAGAAGGTTATTTTGGTAGAATCAGTAATCTTTCAGAAGAGGAGATTAAAGCAGCAAAAAGTAAATTTTCATTTAAAATAAAGGGTATAAATCATACTATCCCTGCTGAAATTAATCAGGATCTTTTTGATAAGACATTCGGAAAAGATGCTGTAAAGTCTGAGGAAGATTTTAAGAAGAAGATCGAGGAAACTATAAGAAAAAACTATTCTAAAGAAGAAGAACAATATTTTGATTACAAACTTAGAGAGTTGATAGTAGAAAAAACTAAAATTGATCTTCCTGATGATTTCTTAAAGGAATGGCTGACTAATACGAATGAAAATCTTACCCCAGAACTCCTGGAAACAGAATATCAGAATTATGCAAAGGAGCTAAAATGGTCCTTAATCAGAAATAAGCTTGCGAAAGATAATGACATAAAAGTCGAACATGCTGACGTAATGGCTGAAGCTAAAGATATGATCCTGCAACAATTTGGAGGTGCAAGTATAGCTGAGCAATTAGGTGACCAATTGAATACTTTCGCAGATAATTATCTAAAAGGAGAAAATGGTGAAAATTACATGAAAGTATTTAATCAGGTAATGAGCATCAAAGTTTATAATCATCTTAAAGAAAACATAACTGTAAAGGAAAAAGAGATCCCTGTAGAAGAATTTCGTAAATTATCATGAACTCAATGATTGCTAAAGAGGTTATTATGAGGAAATCAAATTAAAAGAAGTAATTATTGTATCTTTACCTTTTTAGTAAAACATGATAAATAAAGAAGAATTTAGGAAATATGCAGTTAAAGGTCAGGGAATAAATGGCCTTACATTTGACAGCTATGTAGAAAAAGTTGAGAATATGACCAGAGCTGTCATAGAAGAAAGACCTACAAACTTTCGAGAAATCGATGTTTTTTCAAGACTGATCATGGACAGGATTATATTCCTCGGCATGCAGGTTGAGGAAAACATTGCCAATATTATTACGGCCCAGTTATTATTCCTTGAATCCGTTGATTCAAAAAAAGATATACTTCTCTATATAAACAGTCCAGGAGGATCCGTTTATGCTGGTCTTGGGATGTATGATACCATGCAATATGTTTCTCCAGACGTAGCTACTATTTGTACAGGTATGGCTGCATCAATGGGCGCCGTACTACTCGCAGGCGGTGCAGAAAAGAAACGGTCTGGTCTTCCACATTCAAGAATAATGATTCATCAGCCAAGTGGTGGTATGCAGGGTCAATCAAGGGACATGGAAATAACTCTGAAACAAATGCAGGAGTTAAGGAAAGATCTTTATACTATTTTGGCTAACCATTCCGGTAAAACTTACGAACAAATTGAAGAAGATTCTGACAGAGATTACTGGATGAGAGCTGCAGAAGCGAAAGAGTACGGATTAATTGACGAAGTTTTAGAAAAGAATAAATAATTTATGGCGCAGGTAACCTGTAGTTTTTGTGGGCGTAACAAGAAAGATGTAGATCTTATGATCAGCGGGATTCATGCACATATATGTGATAAGTGTATTTCTCAGGCACAACAAATATTACAGGAGGAACTAAAAACTAAAGAAGAAACCAATACGCCAAATATTGCACTTATAAAACCTGCTGATATGAAAAGACATCTTGATGAATTTGTAATTGGTCAGGATGAAGCAAAAAAAATCATAGCAGTAGCAGTTTACAATCATTACAAAAGATTAATCCAGAAAAGTACAAGTGATGATGTTGTGATCGAGAAAAGTAACATCATCATGGTAGGCCAAACCGGAACCGGAAAAACTTATCTTGCAAGAACACTTGCCAAGATTCTTCAGGTTCCATTCTGTATTGCTGATGCTACAGTGCTTACAGAAGCAGGTTACGTTGGTGAAGATGTAGAAAGTATTTTAACTCGATTATTGCAGTCTGCTAATTATGAAGTAGAAGCAGCTGAGAGGGGCATAGTATATATCGATGAATTAGATAAAATTGCCCGTAAATCGGATAATCCTTCTATTACAAGGGACGTGAGTGGTGAGGGTGTACAACAGGCACTATTGAAGTTACTCGAAGGTACATCGGTAAATGTTCCACCCCAGGGAGGCAGAAAACACCCTGACCAAAAAATGATCTCTGTGAATACTGAGAATATATTATTCTTGTGTGGAGGTGCTTTCGATGGAATAGAAAGGCATATTTCAAATAGGATAAATACGCGACCCATAGGTTTTGCAAACTCTGAAGATCATGTTGAGCAGATTGATAAAGAAAATTTACTTCAATATGTGACTGCTCAGGACTTGAAAAGCTTTGGTTTAATACCTGAGCTTATCGGAAGACTTCCGGTACTCACTCACCTTGATCCATTAAATGAATCTGCTCTAAAAAGAATTCTAAAAGAACCTAAAAATGCATTGATTAAACAATATAAAAAGCTTTTCGATATGGAAGATGTTAATCTTGAAATTGAAGAGGAAGCTTTGGATTATATTGTGGAAAAAGCAATGCAGTTCAAATTAGGAGCAAGAGGCTTAAGATCAATATTGGAAGCTATAATCACAGATGCCATGTTTGAAGTTCCTTCAAATGATGAATTGAAAGAGATAGTTATCAATAAAGATTATGCTCAGGAAAAGTTTGAAAAATCTAAATTTAACAAGTTACGAGCTGCTTGATAAAATGAAATAAAAAGAGGCTGTCTCAAAAGGTCAGTCTCTTTTTTAGAAAAGAAGGCCGAGAGAAATTAATCTTTCGGCCTTTTTTTGTGACTA
>CAYTFO010000278.1:0-2676 GCA_964437135.1 uncultured Roseivirgaceae bacterium
TTTCCCAGTAAGCTCTTGGCCCCAATAAGGAGAGTTAGTAACATTTGACTTATTGGATCTAGCATTTAATTCCCATTTATTTTTATCATCAAAAATTGAGAGGTTAGCTTTTGAACCCACTTCGATACTAATTTTCTCAAGGTTTAGAATCTTTCTGGGTAAAGTAGCTACTTTTTCATGCAGAATTGTCCAATCAACTTTTTCACTAAGTTTTAAAAGCATTGGGAAAAAAGTTTGTAAGGTTATCATTCCGTTCTCCGCCATGTCAAATTCTAATTTCTTTGATTCAACATCCTGTGAACAACTGTTTGAAATAATTGCATCTATTGTTCCATCTATCAATCCTTTTATTAAAGCTTCCTGGTCTTCCTTGCTACGCAGAGGGGGAGATACTTTGAAGTTAGTATCAAAATTCTCAATTGATTCATCTGTAAAAAGAAGATTGGAAATGGCTACATCACAAGAAATTCTAAGTCCCTGATTCTTAGCATTTCGAATCATCTCCAAACTCTCCAAACCTGATACACCACTTACATGTAATCGACCACCACTATAGTCTAAAATTGAAATATCCCGTTGAAGCATTAGAGTTTCTGAAATTGTCGGTATACCCTGCATACCAAGTCTGGTGCTATATTCTCCTTCATGCATTTGCCCAAACATAGACAAGTATGGGTCCTGAGGTTTGTTTATAATCAGACCATCAAATTTCTGAACATACTGTAAAGATTTGAGTAAAAGCTCAGAATTTATAATTGGATTTTGACCATCTGTAAAAGCCCGGACGCCAACAGAATAAAGATCATGCATCTCAGCTAAAGCCTCACCTTCACATCCTTTACTTACTGAACCATATGGTAAAACTTCATTTACATTTGATATTGACTTCGAGTTGATATATTCTACTACACTCTTGCTGTCGACTGCTGGGGCAGTATTTGGATACATACATATTATAGAAATGCCACTTTCAAATGCTGTATTCAAAGAACTTTCAATAGTGTCTTTGTATTCATGTCCCGGATCAAAAATAAAAGCGCCCATATCAACAAAAGAAGGAGAAATAAACCTTCCCTCCCCATCAATGAGCTCTGCATCCTTGGATTCTATGTCTTCAGAAATGCTTTTGATGTATCCGTTTTCTATTAGAATGTCAAGAACTGAATCATGGTGGGGTGATTCTACATCAAAAATTTTAATGTTCTTAATTAATATATTCACTTTAAAAATCTTATTAGAAGGACCTCAACAATTATAAATAATAAAGAAATTAGCAAAGAAATCTTCCACAAAGGCAAACTAGATTCACTGTTAGCTAATCCAGCCTTAAGTTCATACAATGAATTTGAATCTGCAATAGTAATGTTTTCATTGGTGTTTGCTATTTCCTGCAACATTTCCATTTCAAGTTGATCCAAATTCGATTCAGATGTTGTTCTATTCAGGGAAATGTTTCCAACAGTATCTGAATCTGCGAAAACTAAATAATGCCCGGGTTCAATATCGATCATCGGTAAAAAAAGTGTAAGTATATCACCATTGATTCTAAATTCAGGAAAGTATCTATTTTCATTTCCGACTATTGAAACACTCTCATACTTTTGATCCAGACTTATTGGAAGAGAAATAGTACTTTTCTCAAAATTATAACCAATACTTCCATCATTCATATTGCTTAATTGAGCAATTCTATACATTAGAGGTACAAATAAAGCATGCTTGAAAAAATTTGTTTCACCATTATTAAATGGAGTTGCAATTAAATATTTATTATTTTTTGTTCTCTCAACAGAAAGAAAGGGTCTGTTAAAACTATTGGACAGAATGATAAAGGTTGGATCCGAAATTTCCCAATTTACGGTAGCATACGGCATATCAAGATTTTCCGTATTTGAGTCTTTAAGAACTCCGACAATAAATGGACTATTCAAATCTTGAATTAATAGTTTGGATTGATCATATTTTACTTTTCGGATTTTCGAAGAGAATAGCTTATCCATATCATCTTCTTTTATATCGGCTGATGGTACTATAAGTAGATCTTTATCATTAATACTAGTAACCCAATCAGGAATGTATTCAATTTGATCTAATATTAAAATATCTGAATTTTGTATGTAGCTGAAATCAGGAACATCAATTGACATTTCTTCCGATTCAAATAAATCACTATTTGCATAAACTTTCGTAAAGTATGATTGAAAAGTCCTTGATGGTGTAATAATTGATATTCGTGGCTTTTTATATTTTGGTATACTTACATAATAAAGGTTATCAAAAAGAACAGGAAAATCATTCAGTTGAATCACTATATTTCTATTTTTAATATTTGCTTCATCCAGCTCTAACGATATTTGCTTTCTTGATTTGCCCTCTATATCAATGTTAGATGAATTGATCAGGTCTGTTTCAGATGTAAGTTTTATTTGCAAATCATTAATTTTCTCTTTACCTGAATTACTCACTAGTATTTCTAATATATTTTGATTCCCTGCTACAAATGAGCCTGACCTTAAATAAGCACTATCTATGAAGGCATTACTTGAAATTCTATAATTAAATGGAACTAAGACTAATTCCATTGAGGGTGTTTCATTCAGAAGGACTATGAATTCTGAGCTCTGGAAATCGGACAAAATAATTAAAGAAAAATCTGTATCTTCCTGATTATTGATT
>CAYTFO010000278.1:2686-3461 GCA_964437135.1 uncultured Roseivirgaceae bacterium
TGATTTCATTTAAAAATGATTGAAAATCAAAACCTTTGTTTGTCACTCCTATTTGAGAAAGTTCCTCTATTATTTGCTGTTTGCTTCTCCAGGATTTCGATAATGAATAATTATCTCTGGTAATTAATTTATATTGATGATTTATTGATGATTTTTCAATTAATGATTGAGTGTAAATTATCGCCTCATTAAGAGCAGATTGACCTTCTGCAATCTCATTTGTCATACTGTAAGAATTATCTAAAAAAATAATTTTTTTAGTTTTCTGAACACTCTCACTTTTAAAATTTGGCTGCGCAAACGCGATAACTAAAAACATAATAAAAGCAATTCTCGATATCAGAATTAACAGGTGTTTCAACCTTCTTTTATTTTTCGTCTTCTCTTCTACTTGTTTTAAAAATTGGAGGGATGAGAACTTCACAATTTTCACCTTTTTAAATGAGAAAAAGTGAATAATTATAGGAATTGAAATTAATGAAAAAGCCCAGAGAAATTGTGGGTAAAGAAATGACATGAAGCAAATGTAGGCTTTATCCAAATAGTTTGCTAGTCGTATAATTAAAAACTATTGGTATAAATAATTAAGCAGCCAATCTCAAACAATAAACCAGGACTTATGTCTAAAATAAATATGACTGAAAGATTAGAAAGTTATAGGGCCAATAGTTGTCATGAAGGTCCTGTTATTTAGGATGATTTGGGTAGGTAGGATGGACGATAAACAAAAAAACCCTGACGAAGCTTGCGCTAGTCAGGGTTAATAATAAACTGG
>CAYTFO010000279.1:0-3438 GCA_964437135.1 uncultured Roseivirgaceae bacterium
AATCCCGAAGGGATGAAATTCACGTAACTCCAGAATATCCCGGAAATCCTCAAACCCCGAAGGGGTGACAGTTGAACACCAGTCAGAGAAATAGAGAAAAAAGCTTGCCCGGAGGACGAAGGATGACGGGCTTGCCCGACGCTTGTTTGGCGGGCTTGCCCGATGATAAATTGGAGGCGGGCTTGTCCAGCGACCAGAGGGAGTCGGGGGAAATAGTGGGGTAGTGAAATAGGGAAATAGTAAATTAGAAGAGCAAAAACAGTCGGTATAGCTTCTTTGAAACCGTAGGTTCTTTAATCACGTGGATGACGTTGAAGACGTAGAGGACGTGGATGTGGTCATTCTCTTTCAACTTTAGACCTTTAACCTTCAATATTTTTCTTTCGATTTATACATAACCAACCATGTCAAAACTAATAATCCCGAAGGGATGAAATTGTCGTAACTCCAGAATATCCCGGAAATCCTCAAACCCCGAAGGGGTGACAGTTGAGCTTCAGTTAGAGAAAAGTGAAGAAGCAAAATAGTGAACTAGGGAAATAGGAAAGGAGCAGAGAAAAAAGGGTCGGTAGTGCATCTTTGAAAGAGTAGACCCGTTAATGACGTAGAAGAAGTAGATATCATCATTCTCTTTCAACTTACGACTTTTTACCTTTCAACATTTACCTTCTAAGGAAATAATCTCAAAAATTTTGATTTTTATAAAAGAGTAATTTATTATTGTAAAACAATAACTAAGTATTGACTTATGAAAACAAAAAGATTTTTGATTTTCCTTAACTATTTTCTGAAGATCATAATGATTATTATGTTTTTGGGTGTTGCTTTTGGTGTTTATATTACTCTTTTTGAGATAGATGGGTATAACCTTTCCGGAGTAGTCGAGGTATCAAAAGAGAAAAGAGACCTTCTCAGATCATCTGAAGAAGTTCAATTACAATTGAACTATCCTGAAGATTCAGGTTCGTATTTGGAAATAAGTAAATTGAATCTTCACTTACCGCTCAATTCCCTGGGTCATAGGATTTTGCTGGTTTTGACCATCATTAACTATGCAGGGATTGTATTTTGGGGATTATTTCACTTGAGAAATCTTATAAAATCGGCTATTAATGGATCTCCATTTACAAAAGAGAATGTAGTCCGATTTTATATATTTTCGATTTTGATGGTCTCGGTACCTGTTATAGAGTTTGTGTTTAAACTTATTGTAAAGAATATTCTGACGAGCCGGTTTGAGTTTATAGGATTAAATATTCTCCTTGATATCGAGTATGAATCCTGGTTGCTAATGGGCGTTTTGTTTTACGTTATCGGAAGAATACTCGATCAGGGTATTCGATTACAGGAAGATCAAGCTTTAACTATTTAACAAAATGAGAGATATACCCCCTTTTTTTCACTTTATTAGAACCTACTTATTTATAGGTGTGGTTTCAGCCGCATTAGTGACTGGTTTTATGCTTATTGGATTCACGATAGATAGTTATAATTCTGATTTTCGTAAAGAAAAAATTTTTATTCCTGTAAAGAAGAATGTCAGTGAGTTGCAATTAGAAACAATAAATGAATCGAATATTTCAAGACTAAAATTAACAGGGAATTTAGATGTTGAAATGCATTGGTCAGCAAGTTTTATTTTTCCCATTTATGCCAATAACGTGATTGAATTTTCTATACCATACATGATATTTCTGTTCATTACTAACTTCTTACTATTTAAAATACTTAGTAGCATCAGAAAATCTCGATCGTTTATCCAAATGAATACAAAGAGAATATATATTCTGGGCGGAGTCTTTATTTCATGGGCTCTATTTGCGATAGTCAGAACTATATGGATGCAAAAGATTGTATCTGATGTAGGATCAGAATTTATGATTGATCTTCAACCTCAGGCTCAGTATATTCAGTTAGGTATTGTAGTACTCATAATTGGATATTTTTACAAAATTGGAGTGCAATTAGAAGATGAGAAAGAACTAACCATTTAAGCTTATGCCTATCATAGTAAATCTTGATGTAATGATGGCAAAGCGTAAAATCCGTTCGAAAGATCTTGCGTTTCGTTTAGGCATCACGGAGGCAAATCTGTCTATACTTAAAACCGGCAAAGCCAAGGCAATTCGTTTCAATACCCTTGAGTCTATTTGCAGAATTCTGGATTGTCAACCAGGGGATATTTTGGAGTTTCGAGAAGAAGATTAGGGTATATTTAGAAGTAAAATAGCAAAATAGTAAACTAGATTGCCCGGAGGACGAAGGATGACGGGCTTGCCCGATAAGGAACGAGGCGGGCCTGCCCGATGATAAAATGGAGGCAGGCTTGCCTTGCGACAGAAAGGAGTCGGGGGAAATAGTGAGGTAGTGAACTAGGGAAATAGTAAATTAGAAGAGCAAAAAGTGGCGGTATAGTATCCTTGAAATCGTAGAAGAAGCAGAAGCCGTAGATATCGTCATTCTCTTTCAACTTTCGACATTCGAACTTTATATAAATAATCACGATAAAATCGATAATCCCGAAGTGATGAAATTCACATAACTCCCAGAATATTCCGGAAATCCTCAAAACCCCGAAGGAGTGGCATAGAAACTGCGCAAAGATCTAACCTCCAAAATTCAACATCCCGGATTGTCTGGCAATCCAGAAGGGTTTAACTTTGACAAATGCATATCAGACCCAGAAGAAACCGTAATTCAGCAGCAATCAGAAACCTGGTTGAAGAAACGTCACTTAGCAGCAATGATTTTGTTTTTCCTCTGTTCCTTCTCGAAGGTTCCGGGAAAAAAATTGAAGTGGATTCAATGCCTGGTATTTACAGGTTTACTCTTGATCTTATGCTCAAAGAGATTGAAGAGTGTTTAGCATTAGGGATTCAGTCTTTTGATGTTTTTCCCGTTGTTGTAGAATCGTACAAGGACAAGCTCGCTACCAGGAGCTACGACTCTTCCTTTTTTTATATACAGGCGCTTAAAGAAATCAAAACCAAATTTCCTGAAGCTCATATCATTACTGATGTTGCCATGGACCCGTACAGTTCGGATGGCCATGATGGAATTGTAAAAGAAGGCAAAATCCTAAACGATGAAACACTGGAAATTTTGGGAAAAATGGCATTGACACAGGCGGAAACCGGTATTGATATGATTGGCCCTTCTGATATGATGGACGGCAGAGTTGGATACTTAAGGACTGTACTTGATGAGAATGGGTTTGAGAATGTCGGAATTATGTCCTACACAGCAAAATATGCCAGTGCTTTTTACGGACCATTTAGAGATGCGTTAGATTCGGCACCCAAATTCGGTGATAAAAAAACCTATCAAATGAACCCTGCTAATCGGATTGAAGCATTAAGGGAAGCGCAACTGGATTACGAGGAAGGGGCAGATGTAATGATGGTTAAGCCGGCGCTTAGTTACCTGGACATCATCAGT
>CAYTFO010000280.1:0-3392 GCA_964437135.1 uncultured Roseivirgaceae bacterium
ACACCATCCTCAATTGTAGGAAAAGAACCTTCTTTATAGGATTCGTTTCTTATTGCTTTAGCTAACCCTCTGTAAATATTTCCCATAGCATCAAAAATTCCTTCTGGATGGCCAGCAGGAAGTTTCACGCTTTGCTTTTCAAAATCACTTGTGTATGGGTTTCCTGGCTTGAGTGTTTCCATTGGTTTCCCTTCTTTTAAAAAGAAAAGGTAATTTGGATTTTCCTGTTCCCATTTTAATGCTCCTTTTTTACCATATACAGCTATTCGGAAATTATTCTCCTCTCCTGTCGCAATCTGGCTTGCTCTTATCAATCCTCTGATGTTGTCATCTGTCCTAAATAATACCGAACCATCTACATCTAACTCATTATCAGAATAAAAATTAGTTAAATCAGCCAGGATAGATTTTATATTTTTACCAGATACATACTCAATCATATTGAAAGCATGAACTCCAATATCACCCATACAACAACTTATACCAGATTTTGCAGGATCCAATCTCCAAACTTCTTTTCTTTTTTCTTTTTCATGTAGAAAAGGATTTATCCAACCCTGATAATATTGAGCATCAATTTTTTGCAATTCACCAATCTCACCTGCCGCAATCATCTCACGCATTTGTCTTATCATGGGATAACCAGTGTAAGTATGTGCAACTCCAAATATCAGATTATTTGATTTTACAAGTTTCTGAAGCTCAATAGCCTCATCAACTGTCATCGTAATAGGCTTTTCACAAAAAATATGAAATTTTGCCTCCAGAAGTTTTTTAACAGATTCGAAATGTAAAAAATTGGGAGTTGCAACAGTAACTATCTCTATTTTTTCATCTTCAGATAGATTCTGCTCATTTAAAATTAACTCCTCAACATTTTTATACACTTGATTTTGATTAAGACCTAAGTCTTCTGCAAATTGTTTACTTCTGCTGTAATCACTATTAAAAACTCCTCCTACTAAATCATAACGCTCGGTCATATAAGCAGCTATTCTATGAACTATTCCAATTAGTGACCCCTCTCCGCCACCAATCATTCCTAATTTGATTCGTTTGCTCATATTATTCAATAGTGAATTTCTCGATTAACTCTGCTTGATCCGGATAATCGGGTTTAAGTTCACTTGCTTTAAAAAGCTTGAAATCATTGAACTCAAAACCTGGGTTTACCATACAACTCATAAGGCAAAATGATGATTTGTCTTTAAGTTCTGCTGCAAAAATAGTTCCGGCTTTAATTATTAATTGCGGTTGGGCATTATCTGAAATACCCAATATTTGCTTTTCATAATTATTATTAGACAACAGGTGAACGACCACTTCTGTACCTGAATGAAAATACCATATCTCATCTGAATAAAGCTGATGAAAATGTGATTTATCATTTCCTTTTAATAAAAAGTATATGCTGGTTGATAGGTTTCTTCTGCCATTTACTAACTCAATGACTTTTGGATTTCTATAAACTTCTGAGTAGTAACCTCCTTCCGGATGTCTGGTAAGGTTAAGCTTTTCAATCCAGTAATCAGCGTTCATTTTAAAAAACTTTAGCCTCTAAAACAGACTCTCTTGTAATGTTATAAAATGCATTGTGAATATTGAAAGGTACACTATCACCAGGAGTGAGCATTGTATAGGAACCATCCTCATTCATTAAATATGAATTAACATTATCTTTAAAATTGTATGCCAAAATATTGATTGCCTGTTGTTTAAGTAAATGATCTTTTATTAAAAATAGTGATTCCAGTCTTCTGTCAAAACTTCGAACCATCATATCAGCGCTTCCGGAATATACTTTAGGATCATTATTATTATGAAAATAAAAAATTCTTGAATGTTCCAGATACTCCCCTACAAGCGATCTTACTTCTATATTTTCACTTAAGTCTTTTCTTCCTGGTCTAAGGCAACAAATCCCTCTTACTACCAGCTTGATTTGAACGCCGGCCTGAGAAGCAGCATATAAAGCATTAATTACATCTAAATCCTGCAAAGAATTGAGCTTAATTACAATTCCACTTGGCAATCCTTTCTTTGCGTTTTCCTCTTCGGTTCTAATGAGTTCTATCAATTTATCTCTCATGTCCCTTGGAGCTGTTATGAGATAATTATAACCATCCGGAATTGAATGTCCAGTGAGTACATTAAAAAACTCCTGAACATCATTTGCATAGGTGTCGTCAGATGTCATAAAACCTATATCTGTATATAATCTCGCAGTGGTTTCATTATAATTACCACTTGACATATGAACGTATCTACGGATTTTTTCCTTTTCTTTTCTTACAATCAAAAGCAGCTTAGTGTGGGTTTTTAATGTCCCGACTCCATATATCACGAAACAACCTGCATTTTGAAGTCTCTGGGCTTCTCGCATGTTATTCTCCTCATCAAAACGTGCCTTTACTTCAAATAAAACCGATACGTGTTTTCCATTTTCAACTGCTTTTAACAAGGCTGTAATAACCCGTGAATCTTTGGCAAGTCGGTAAATGGTAAGTTTAATAGAAAGAACACTTGGATCCTCAGAAGCTTGTTCGAGTAAATCCAGCAGAGGCTCCATGCTATTATAGGGTTGATGCAACAATATATCTCTGTCTCTCAGTATCTTGAACATATCCTGATCCTCATAATCTTTCATACTGATTGGAGGCACTGGTCTTTTTGTGGGGGGTCTGAACTCCTGAAATTCCTGGTTGTTAACGATCTGCCATAGCCCTTCATAATCTATCATTCCTGGAGTTTTACTAATAATAATATTATCATCATCTATGACATACCTGGCTTTTAGTTGTCTTAAAAGCCATTTATCAAAACCGTCTTCAATTTCCATTCTTACAACACGACCTGTCCTTCGGGTTTTGAGCTTTTTCTTAACCTCTTCAAGAAAATTAGCTTCAATATCTTCTGATTCTTCAAGAGTGAAATCACCATTTCTTGTGATTCGGAATAATGAACTTGAAATCAATGTCACGTTTTTGAAAAGTTCAGGTAAATGCGCCCTTACCACTTCTTCGATCGGTACAAAAATCAACTTATCCTTACGCTGAATTTCATAAAACCTGGGGAGGTTCTGTGGTATCTGAATGAAGGACATTTTCTTTTTTTCGTTCTTTCCCTGAGTTCTGGTAACTACACCAAAGACCAAAATATTATTCATCAATATCGGGAAAGTATGGTATTGGTCAAATACCATGGGAGTAAGCATAGGAAAAACTGTTTTTTCAAAATACCTTGTTACTTTCTCCTTTTCCGTTTTAAGTAATTTATCATAATTCAGAATTTCAAAACCAAACTCTTTAAATTTCGGAAACAGGTTATTGACAAAATACTCCTCCCTTTCCTTGTCAAATGCTTTTACATCACTTAAAAGCTGCTGTTTAAAT
>CAYTFO010000281.1:0-3260 GCA_964437135.1 uncultured Roseivirgaceae bacterium
CAACTACAATGTGAACCTTAGCTCCACTATAAAATGCCTTGAGTTTGATTTTTCCATTGGCCGGTTTCTTTAGTTTCTTTCTTTCTTCTTCCGTCTCTATACCGTGATCCAGACAGTTTCTGATCAGGTGCATAAGGGGATCTGAAAGGTTTTCTATTATTTTTTTATCTAACTCAGTTTCACCGCCTTCGGTAATAAAATCAACTGATTTGTTAAGGTTATTGGAAATATCTCTTACAGTTCTTTGAAACCTGGTAAAAAGATTGTCAATCTTTATCAGGGTCATTCCAAATGCAATATCCCGAAGCCTTCTGCTTAGTTTTTCAACACTTTCAGAAATTGCTTCTAAATGGGGGTCAAAATTGTTTTGTGAATATAAAGAAAGACCGGCCTGAGCTGTGATAAGCTCTGATACCTGGTTCATGAGTTCGTCCAGTTTGTCTGAAGGAACCCTGATACTTGAAATATTTTTGCTTTTTTGACGCTGCATCTGAGGCGCCGGCGATTCATTTTCTATTTTGATCTCTTCGTGATCCTCCAGTCTCACAGGTTCAACTTCCTCTTCAATAACTTCTTCTTTAACCTTATTAGATTTCTTTTCAGAGGTGGTAGTTACTGTTGAAGAACTTTCAGAATCAGAAGCTTTCTCTTTAGCAGCTTTCTGTTCTTTTTTCATTTTAGCATGCAGCTTCAACTCCTCTGCCTGAAAAGGTCTGTCTGAGTAATTTCTTTCAGATATAGATGAAACAAATGACTCATTGGCTAAAAGGTCCCCTTCTTCAATTAAATCAACTGTAACATCTGAAGAGTCTTCCACAAAAATGAAAACATCTTTTATTACATTTTCATCCTGATCAGTAACAAGAATTACATCCCAGGTAGTGTAACATTTTTCCTCATTAAAATCTTTTGAAGCAAGGCTTTCGTCGAAATAGCTGAATACTTTGGTTTTTCCTAACTCGGCCAGTTCATCGATTAATAGAATTGGATTTGTACCATCCAGAAAAATATCTTCATTTGGTTTGAAATGAACATGGTACGTTCTGAATTTAGATTCACCTGTATCAGTATTCTTTGGACCTTCAGCATTTTCGTTTGAATCGTTTAAAATGGATTTGAATTCCTCTATAAGTGTTTGATGCTTTTTCTGGTCGTTTTTATCAGAGATATCAGGATCTCCAACTATATTCTTCAGGTGATCAAGCGAAGCAAATGTGCTGTCAATTATTTGTTTGGTGATTGCTAAAGAACCGGATCTGATATTGTCATAGATTGTTTCAAGATCATGAATAAAATCCGCAACCTTATTGGATCCGTACATGCTACTGGTACCTTTGAGTGTATGCATGTGTCTGAAAATCTCAGCTACATGACCCTGATCTTCCGGAGTTTTCTCCAAAAGCAGCATGGTATCTTCCATCATGTTGATGAGTTCCTCTGCTTCTTCAAGGTATATGTTTTTCAAATCCATATTATCTCAATATTTTTCTTACGATTTTGAGTAGTCTTTCTTCATCAAATGGTTTTACGAGCCAACCGGTAACTCCGGCTTTCTTTCCTTCCATTTTTTTGTCTATATGTGATTCGGTTGTAAGCATGAGTATGGGTGTATACTTATAATCATCCATTTTTCTGACATGCCTAATCAGATCGATGCCGTCCATTTCGGGCATGAACAGATCGGTGATTATCAGATCCATGGTTTCATCCATTTCCCTGAGTTTATCTACACCATCTCTTCCATTTACACCTCTTGAAACTGCATACCCTGCCTCTTCGAGTGTGTTGGATATCAATTCCCGAATACTTTCAGAATCATCAACTACGAGAATTTTTCGTTGCATTTATATTTGAATGTTCTATACTAATTTAGGAATAAATAACAGATCCTCAAATCCTGAATTGATAACCATGGATTTAAGGTCTCCTGAAATCTCAGAATCTATAGTTACCTCTTTACCATCCTGCTCATGCAACATTTTCAAATGATAAAGACTTTGTATAAAACTTAAATCAATTGATTCAACCTGAGTAAGATGAAAATCGATTTTTTCAAAATCTTCAAATACAGGCTGAATTTGCTTAATAAAAGCTTTTGAATTATTGATGGATAAATTTCCTTCAAGAATTACTTTGATTTTTTTGACTGTTTTTCTTAGCGACGGTTTAAATGAAATCGTAGCTGAATTCAATTTAATGCTTGAGGTGTACATCGTTTGATTCGTATTATGGTCAACAGTAGCAGTGTATTCTTTATGTGCGGTAATTGACGAACTCATGGGTTTTTTAATTTTTCTCAGATGTGAATTTCTAAAGAAAGCTATTATTAAAGTAAAACTTAGGAATCAGCAAGAATTATTTGGGTGTGAACAGAAAAAATCCTGCAATTTGTTCTCGTAATTCAAGTAGATAATTTATGCCATTGGTATCAAAAACAATGAATTTCAATCTCAATTTTGTAAATACTAAAGGATTTAACTATTCTTAAAGATCGGTTTCAAATAAAACATCATGAAAGAAAAGTTTTGGCTAGAGCAGTATCCGAAATCTGTACCTCACGAAATTGACCCTGAAAAATATCATTCTCTTATAGAATTTCTTGAAGATTGTGTCAGAAAATTTGGGGATAAGGTAGCTTTTGAGAACATGGGTGAAGTGATTACTTTCAATCAGCTAGATCAAATGAGCGATCAAATTGCCAGCTATCTTATAAATGAAACTGAGCTGGTCACAGGAGATCGGGTAGCACTTCAAATGCCAAATGTGCTCCAATATCCCATTTCTCTATTCGGGGTATTAAAGGCAGGAATGGTAGTCGTCAACACTAATCCACAGTATAAACCTTCAGAGATGGAGCATCAGTTTAACGACAGTGGAGCGAAAGCAATCATTATCCTCAACACTTTTGCTTACAAACTGCAGGAAGTATTGGAGCAAACGAAAATTGAACATGTAATTATAGCAGAAGTTGGGGATATGCTGGGGAGCATTAAAGGAGCGTTAGTTGATTTCGCAATAAAGAGGGTTAAAAGAATGGTGCCTGACTACGATATTCCAAATGCTTACACATTTAAGCAGGTGTTTAAAAAAGGGAAAAAACATACGTATAAGAAACCCAATTTTGATTCTGAACAGGTTGCAGTACTGCAATATACCGGAGGAACAACCGGAGTTGCAAAAGGTGCTTCATTGACTCATAAGAATTTAATCGCCAATATTGAGCAGGTAGCTGCGTGGATGAAACCTCAACTGGTCGATGG
>CAYTFO010000282.1:0-3252 GCA_964437135.1 uncultured Roseivirgaceae bacterium
TGATTTGATTAAGAACAAAAGTTTCTGATAAAAGAGGAAACTCGCCGACAAAAAATGCTATTCTCATATTAAACTTTCTTTTCAATTATGATAATGTGCGGTTTCGCACTTTTTTTATAGTGATAACATTCAAGGAAAGGGCTGGACTGACCTTTTTTATCAGCGGTCAAAGTGTTATGGCATTTTCAGGATACATATTATGAAGTGGTAAATAATTTAATTGGGCTCAAAAAACCCTGGGAAAGGTAAAAAAAATACCTGAAATAATAAGAAAATCAAGATATAGTGTTATCCGAAATATTATCAAATAAAGATTTTAATTTTACGCCGGAGTCCAAAACCTGCTGGAATTTTATCAACTTTTGCTTATTAACAGTTTCTCTAATGTTGTCTATTTCTGCAAGCATTTCATCAATTTTCTTTATCATTTCGTCGGGTTCAATGTGTTCGATATTTTCTACCCAGTATCCCAGATTCAATGTATTGAATAACTCCTTAGTCTTAAACTCATAGCTTATCGGCAGTACCGGTGTGCCCGCAACAATTGACATAATAGCCATATGCATACGAGTGGCGATAACCAGATCATAATCATTTAATAACTTGATTAATTCTATCGGAGTATGATGATCAGTAATCAAATCAACCTTTTTCGCAAGTTCTTGATCGACAATATTGCATATTTTTTTAGCGGTCTTTGAATCATCCTGACGATACATCGAAATACCCTGGCATGTCGAAATAAAGTGAACTTCGGCGTTATAATTGTTAATCAGATGGGAAAGTGCGGCATTCACGGCCTTTAGGTAATCTTGCATGCCGGCGTCTTTGTCTTTAGACTGGAAGTGAGGCCAATCTCGCACTGAAATAGCGACACGAATTCCATTATTGAGTGTTTCATCACTGGATTGGCTATGTTTTATATCATCCTCCAGGAGCGCAAACGCGACATCTGGATAGATGTGACATTTATTATGATCGATTCCAATTTCTTTAAGGTGGTTAAACGAGGCCTGGTCCCTAAGGAATACGCATAAGCTGTTATTGAATATCTTTCTAAATAATTGTCGATTCTTTGGTTTTCGAAAAGGACCGAGGCTTTGAGTAAAAAACGCTAGTGGTTTTCTTATTGCCGATGCAATTTGATATTCAAGTATGCGGGCTGTTAAACCATAGTTTTCAACCAAATACGTTCCCCCATTACTTATAATTAAATCAGCAGATTCGTAATCTTCCAATATCATTGTTTCCTGTTTATTCAAAAGGAAACGACTTAATTTGCGAAATCCTTTTGACCACAGCATTATTCCTATTCTACTTAATGCAATTTTAACTCCCCAAAGACGATTAATACCGCGAATTTTGGGAAATCCCGAGACGGCACAGTAATAGAATAATTTTTTAATATTTAATGAGGGATATAACTCCCTTATTGCTTCAGGTTGACTGTCATAAACGACAATATCAATTTCTTTCCCAAATGAGATTTGGAGAATCTTTATTAATCCTAACAGGATAGCAGCATCGCCGCCATTACACATAACTGCATTGGTGATAATGATTTTCATAGTGGTTAAGCTTCAACAGAATCTGGGTTGCGTTTACGAATCATATTTACAATATCCAAAACGTCATGCCACTTATTTCTTCCCTCTTTTGTGAATGACAGTCCGAGAACTGAAACACCTGCCGTAACGCATAAGCTGATCAATATCATAAGCAAAACGTTATCAATGGCCACAAAATAATGCAAGAGAAATAAAACACAGAAAACCATGACGGAAATATAAGACGGAACGATCAAGACTTTATAAAAGTCGCGAATTGTTACAGGACCGTTTTTTCCTGCAAACCAAAATAGCAAAGGAGTTCTGATCAATAAGCCACTCAATGAATACACTGCCGCAACACCTAAGGCTCCCCATCGAATGCCAATAAAGAAAGAGAGTATCGATATAGAACTTCCAAGAATACCCCAGCGAAACAATTCTTTCCCTCTCCCCTGACTCATCATGAGGGCTCCGGTCGTACTTCCCAAGGGTTGAACGATGCCTACAATGGCCAACCAGCGAAATATGCTTACCGATTGGCTCCATTGATCTCCGAGTATCAATAAAATAAGATCGTCGGCAGCTATTATTGCAAAAGTCATCATTGGCATGCATACGATTAAAAGCAGAGAGACCATTTTCATATAATAACGTCGGTATTTTTCGCCGTCATCTTGCAAGAGGCTTAGAACTGGTAATGAAACACTTTCTAAAGGCCTGTTTATCTGCTGGATAGGAAATACCATCATTTGATAAGCGCTGTTATAATAACCCAGCGAAGCATCTGGGCAATATTTACCGATAAGAATGGTGTCAAGATTTCTGGAGAAATAATTAACAAATTTAAAACCTGTTATGTTGCCACCAAACTTTATCATATCCATCACGCCGCTACCTCGCACGGGAAGCTTTGGGATCCAACCAGATACAACCCAGGTCCCAACCGCAAAAAGAAACGAGAACATTACAGAGCGTATAATTAATGCCCAATACCCAAAATCCATGAATGCACATACAATTGCAAATATAACTGCTCCTCCCATTGCCAATACTTCGATGATGGCAAGGGTTTTAAATCTCATCTGACGTTTTAACAAAGCCTGGTGTTGGGAGACAATACCCCAGAAAAAAAACATTACAGAAATAACCAACGTGATCCTGATTAAGCGTTCATCTTCATAGAACCAAGCGATTACTGGAGAGGCCATCATTAAGGATAACATAATGCCAATTCCCAAAATGGTGCTTAACCAGAAAAGAGCGCTTACCTGTTTTTCGTTTATATTAGTTTTCTGAATAGTTGCGGTAGATAAACCCAAATCTCGAAAAATTGTAGCAAAAGCAACAACAACCATCACTTTTGCAATCAATCCAAAATCAGAAGGATTCAGTAATCTGGCTAGTACAGCCAGTGAACCAGTTTGTAATAGAGTTTTTGTAAATTGCCCTAAAATCGTGATAATTCCACCTCGAACTGCCCGACCACCAAGATTGTTGTTTAGGTGACTTGTATCAAACATTAGAGTTATGACTCCCAATCACTTCCACAATGCGCTGGGCGGCTTTGCCGTCCCAGAATTTGGGTGTCTGGCCGGAGCCGGTGAAGCCGGCGGATTTGATCTCGTTGTAGTGGGCGAGGATGTCGGCGGTGGTGATGGGGACCAGGCGGTTGGTGCCCTCGGTGAGGGTGACGGGGCGTTCG
>CAYTFO010000283.1:0-3251 GCA_964437135.1 uncultured Roseivirgaceae bacterium
AAGCCGGCTCAATTTGATGCTTCCATCCATATAGTTGATCAACATTGCGAAGAGTAAACTACCGGTACTTAGGATTATCATGTTAATCAGGATCGCACTGAAAATTGCAGGATCTACTTTTTCCATTTGAAGGAAAGAATTGATAATGGTAAAAACCTCCTCATAATGAAACTGGAAGATTAGTGAAATAATCAAAACACCCCATGCCAGACTAAATAGCCTAATTTTCAGCGGGGAAATGATTTTCGACAAATCATAAAGTTGTGATTGTCCAAAATGGTAGCCAGATAGAAAAATGAATAATGCAAAACAGAGAACAGGAGCGATAATCCATCCTATCACTACAACCAGAAAGTAAATAAAATACTCCAGGTAAAATTTTTTCGAAATTTCAGAAAATTTAAGGTTTGGCTTGTTGGAATTTACCAGATGATCAATAGATCCATGAGGGATGCCAAATAAGAGAACTAATGCTACAAAGATACCAGTTGAAACAATTGGGTTTATTATTTCAAAATATCCCACGGCTATAAAAAAAATAGTGATAATTCTGAGAAAAAGATTTAGCATGAATGTAAAAATTAAGGTGTTGAAACTAGAAAAAAGAAGGAGCAATTTGCTCCTCCCTTTATTTAAATATAACTACCAAACCTACTCTTCTTTAACATTTATCAATGAACTGTGATATCTGGACTCCTTCCATTCTTCACCTTCTTTCTTCCATATTATCGTAGCTATCACAGCAAATCTCATTTTTTTGTCTCCAACAATAAATACCTGGTCAAAATCAACTACACTATATCCCATTTCGCCTCTCACAACCGACTCATAGTGAGTGATTTCGGACCAGGTGGTAGCTTTCATTTCTTCAAGCTTTTGGAATAATCCGGAGAACCAGTTCTCCCACCCTCTTCGATCTCTTATTATTTCAGAGCCTCCTTCGGTATTGATATCGATTATTCCGTAGTCATCATCACAGATTTTAGATAACCTATCGAAATTATGGTCTCTTACACAATCCAACATTTCGACCGTTAAATCAAAGAACGGATTTGAGCTTAGTTCTTCAGAATATGATATGACTTCAGCCTGCGGTTTCATTTTTTAGGCAATAGCAGATGCTTCTTTTTTGTCAGAGATAGCGATATTGTAAACCACTAATCCAAAACCAATTTTGTTTACTGCATCCGCAATGTTGTAGAATAAATCTACGTTTGAACTTTCCCATCCAAACCATACATTGAACCAGCCGCCAGGCATACACATGTAACCTATAGGATAGATAGCCCACCCTACTAATACAAACCATGCTAATGTTCTGATACCTTTTACTACAGTAGGATTACCTGATTGGTCAGCCAATTGCTTCACTTCACCAGCCCATGCTGTGTAAAGGATATAAACGTAACCAATGGTTGAGATAGCACCCCAGGTTACTGAGTGAATGGTAGATCCGTCAGTGAAAGCTTCTCCATAGTAACCTGTTACCAGCATCCATGCAGACGCTATGATTAGTTTCCATAGTAGTGACGGCTTTGCACCAGCAGGTTTTGTAAGTAAATAAAACTCTACGCACATCAATGGAACTGTAAGTGTCCAGTCGATATAACGTAAAGCAGTTGGGTTTTCTCCGGTAGCAGCATAGTAATCTCTCATGTAGTAGTAGTGTACTGCTGCGATACCTGTGATCAATCCTGATACCAGGAGTGATGTTTTCCACTTTCCGTCTACTCTTCCTCTTTCGAAGAAAAAGAAAACAGCTGCGGCGAACATTGCCATGTAGCCAGTAAAGAATGTAAAAGCTACAGGATCATCTTTTGGGATTGCGACTAAGTCGGCTAATAGAATGCTTTTCATTTGTTTAACTATTTTATTTAATAGCTAAACAAAATTGTGTATGAAGATTGTTTGATTTATTTTAAAAATATTTTTGATTAATAATTTATCACAATATTTTAAACAAATCTTTTATTCAATAACTTTCATATATTTTTAATCTTGTTTGATTACACGCTTATATTATTTTGTTATACAAATAATAGACGTATTTCTAAGATATGAAAAGACAGAATTGCTATAGTCTTGTTTGTTAATGACCTAGCAAGAAAATACTTTAGTGAGGAATTTTTAAAAACTAGCTCCTATTGAAATTTCAAATCCCTGTAATTCTGTAATTGCATCAAAATAATCAATATCGACCAATATCAAATCACCATTATCATTAACTGCACGATATTCACCATTTATAGGAGAGCCTGAAGTTCCGTATAAGTACTGGACACCAAAAGAAAGGTTTACCTGATCATTGAAAGGGAATTCTACTTCGACACCTCCAATCATGCCCCAACCTGGCTTATTTTCAATATCAACGTCAGAATTTACGATCAATAATCCCTCAGAATCTCTGATAGCCCGGTCAAGATTCCCTTCCAGCACTTTTCCGGCAAAATGCTGTTGGCCAAAAACCCCACCTAAGATTTTAAATCCCCCTCTTCCAAGAGGGAGTCTAACTGCGGCCTGTAAAGGGATCATTATGGCAAATTGTGGTCCAACTATAGGTTCATCCGTCTCTACAGGAATATCCGAAACAGGTAATCCCGGAATATAGTAAAGTGTAAAACCGGTTTCTAGTCCGATGATATTGCCTCCAAGATGAATTCCTCGTAACGAAAAAGGACTTACGGGTGCAGCGAAATAACCATTTGTTGGAATAAGATATGAAAAAGAAACTCCCTGTCCTTTGCTCATAAGGGCTAAAAGACAGAGAGTTCCTGCTATTATCAATTTTTTAAACATATTTATTTCAACAGGCTTAAAGCGAAACCTCCTCCTGCTGCCATATTCATTGTAATTTTATCACCTTTCTTTAGCTTCATTTCTTCTATGTCAATGTCATAGGGACTGGTCTCCCAATGTGCATCTGTTCCATCTTTGTAAAGAACCGCATTATATTCTATTCCATCCTCCAGAAAATCCAGAACCAGTTCAAATTCTTTACCATTTTCATCAGCAATTCCTCCAACAAACCAGTTATTAGTTTCTCTTTCCTGTCTGGCAATTACAACATAATCTGCAACCTCACCATCAAGTACTATAGATTGCTCCCAATCCACTCCAACATCTCTTATAAACTGGAAAGCTGGTTGATCTACATAGTGTTCAGGGAGATCAGCAGCCATTTGAATAGGAGAATAAATCACTACATATAATGCAAGCTGATTCGCTAATGTACTTTTTGGTCTGCTCTCACC
>CAYTFO010000284.1:0-246 GCA_964437135.1 uncultured Roseivirgaceae bacterium
GCGGGCGTAGCTCAATCCAGCCTCATCATGGTCAGGCCAGATTAACACCTGTTTGCCTTTAAGCGGTGACCAGTCTGTTTTATCAATCGGTGCTTTTGCACCGTTCATGGCGGTGGTTGCGCAAATGCCTAAGCCAATTAATGCATCGGCGCATTTTTCACCCTCAACAAGAATAATTGTTTTTGCTTTGGCAATATTGGGCTGATTATACAAGGGGCGAATATCAGGGGCCTTCATCACGCCCTT
>CAYTFO010000284.1:256-3239 GCA_964437135.1 uncultured Roseivirgaceae bacterium
CCATGGACGAAATTGCTTTCGCTGCCCTTTAGGGTCATATCGATACACACTGGCAATTAGCGATCCATGTGCATCGGTATAATCCCATTTGGCTGTTGGCTCGCCTAATTTTTGAGATTGTTTATAGCTGTTTTGTTTGCATTGCCGTGGCTGAGATGTGGGAATGCCGCCGCCAATCCAGCTTTGAATATCGGTAATGAGTTCTTTAAATTGGCTTTTGCGATCAAACCCTTTCACACCAGCCCATAGATCAAGAATGTCACCACCATCGTCAGTGGCAAAGTCATGCCATAGGCCAGCTTTTGAACCATTCATCTCAACCACAAGGCTTTCGCCTTTACCGCCACTGATATCGCCCACGATAAACTTCCCAGCGCGAAGTACACCGTTTGGCAACAAGGCGTGCAGCGTTGATGGTAGGCTTTGCAATAAGCGCTGTTTGATGTCTTTCGCGTCAGGTGGCTTTAACGCGATGACGTTTGGGTTGCTATGATCTGCCATGCATGATGCCCTCATGCATTCTTATTGCTCGTCTTGTGACGCTCAATAGATTTCAGTTTAATAATCCCGTCAACCCATTGCAGAGCGCGACCGACGCTCCTAACTTCTTTAATCAGCTCCTCACGCAATTGGGATAATTTGCTATCCTCCAGCGTTTTTAATTGTCCTACAGGCGTATGTTGCACCCATTTGAAAACAGCCTCACCAGCGTCGATATGGTCATCTATTGATTTGTTCATTTATCCTTTTCCTTATTAGAGTTTGTTGTCCCTAATAAGCAGGTACAGTTTTGGCCTCAGAAACGACGACTTCATCTGCAAAAAAAATAAATTATTTTTCAAATCACTCTCTAAGCCCCAGCTTTTCTAGATATTCTCGCAATTTCTTTGCTCTGCTGGATAACGTCGTGCGGGGAATTCCTGTAGAATGAGATGCCTCAGTGATGCTTTGATACTTCAATAGCTCATAGGTGCTACGAATATCTTCGGGCATATCGGCAAGCACCTTGCTCATATCCATATTATACTCTGCCATCAGATAAGAATTTGAAGAAAAAGTATCACCCCAGAGGGCTTGTTCACTGGCAATACTATCCAGCAACTCCATAGAACTTTCTTCATCACCGATAATCGTTGAAAGGGAAAGCTCCTTTTGGCCAGTCCAGCGCTTTTGAGTTTCAGCCTCTGCAATGAGGTTAATTGCATGGTTGTTAATCACGGATTTAATGAAGCTTCGGCGATCACCCTTATTTTCATCAAAACTTGGCCATGCATGAAGATAAGCCAGCATCAATTCTTGCTGAAGATCTTCAAAATCATCCGACGTAAAGAACAGCGATTTTGTTAATGTTCTGGCTTTATAACCAATAAAAAAAGCGGCGTAGGAATCTACGCCGCCGTAACGATTGTTCGACATTTTGCTTTCCTCTTTTGTTCAGCGGAGAAAAGTCTCCGCTAAGGAAAGAATGCAAAATCTGAGTATTATTTCAGCCGCTTACAGGTCAAAGTGAGCATGTACAAATACGCACGTACTCAAAAAACCCCAGCCAACAGGCATCTACAACTGTTGCTAGAATGATATTTTTTAGGCGTCTAAAAAGTGGTCATACAAAGGAATGATATAAAACGTCATTCCTTCAACATATTACTCGGCACATTGCTCGATTCCGTATGTGCGTCAGAAGGTGATGTTAATTCACGTAAAATCACGACTGATAATATTCTGGCGACTTCTTGAATGCGGGCATTGGCACTCATTTGGTCGGCGCTTAAAGTTTGCTCTGGCATGATAGGGTTTCCTTTCTTTGTTCCTATTCATGCTGGTACAAGATTGGTCTTCAAAACGACGATCCAGAAACAAAAAAAGCGCCCCGCAAGGAACGCTCTGGCATTCTTAATCATGTGGTGGTGAGTTAGGTTTTAGCAAAACCAAACATATCGCGTTGCTCTCGCCACGAAACCGGAAATCCGCGTATCACGTTTTGCAATGTCAGTGTGCGGGGTTGCGTGCCATTCATGATGGATTGAATAATATCTGGGGCTAACAAGGTAAGGCGCATCAGGCGGTACATGTGTGTTGGCTCAATTTTTTCTTTGTGCGCCAGCTCTTTTGGTGTTTCATAATGACCCGCATCGAGCTTTTCTTGCCAGGAGAATGCTTTGACCAGCGCAGAGACAAAAACCATATCTTGTTTGGGGCCTTCAATTTCGGCAATGGCCTGAATGTTTTTACCCGTGGGCGAGACGATTGTCTTCCTGCTCTGCCTGCGTTTAAAGCTGACGGGAATTGTGATACTCAGTATTTTATCATCGTCATTATAGACCAGCGTACTCATCTTTGTTTCCCTGTAGTTTATTGATAATCGTCGAAAATCCCTCTAGGCGCAGATCAACTTTGATCGCATCAGTATTAACCTCGACAGTTTTAACCAAAAGCTCCGTCACCCTTTGTTGTTCTTCTAGGGTCATGCGCTTCCAAAATTCATCAAAGCCTTTGATTTTTTGCCTCAGCTCCTCCAAGCCAAAATCAAAGGGCATACCATCTGACTTTTTAACTTCAGCATATGTTCTCGTGAGCATCTCGGGGGATTCAATCATCTGCTTAATTTGCCCTACCACCAGCGCGTCAATCTCAGATGCGGGGATCGGACCAACTTTGCAGGCTTTATAATGCTGATGGATGGCCGTGGTGGGGGTGTAATATCGGTAGGTGCGTTTCTTCTTAACCGTAAAGCTGGGCGTCATTGCGCAATCACAACACTCACACCGCACTAGACCGCGCAGCAATGCAGGGTGGCGGTTGCGCGTGTAATTGCCGCGTTTGATGGGATCTTCTTTAAATATGGCTTGCGCTTTATCCCATAGCTCTTGCGAGATGATTGCCTCATGCTGCCCATCATAAACTTTGTCTTTATGAACTATCTTGCCAAGATAGATTTTGTTTTTAAGCAATCGGTACAAATACTGTTTATTCATCGGCTTGC
>CAYTFO010000285.1:0-3219 GCA_964437135.1 uncultured Roseivirgaceae bacterium
GGCTTTACCAGAATGATTAGAAATAGAATCAAAATTAGCAGACTATGAGAACTTAATAGGTTTTCAAAACGATCACCGACATATAATTCTGACTCCAAACCCATCAATAAATCCTTGATCGTATCATAACCTTCACCGTACATTGTTGGAAAAATGAAGATCAAAATGGCAAGTCCGATCCCGCCAAGAAACGCCCTCAAAAAATCATTGTCAATCTTTTGAATGCCAGCCTCAGTGGCATAAACCATACGGGTAAAGTAAAGAGACACCATCCCACAGAATAACCCCAATAATATATAAAAAGGTGTATGGTTGGCATTGAAAGCTTCAAGGTTGCGGAAATTGAAAAGCGCATCTGAACCCAGAATAAAAAGTGCAACCAATTGTCCACTTACCGATGCAATCAAAATCGGAATAAACCTGCTTATAGTTACTTCCGTAAGTATCACTTCAATCGCAAATATGACTCCTGCAATAGGTGAATTAAATATCGCTGAAATTGCCCCTGCCGCGCCACAGCCTATCAGTACTGTTCTCTTCTTATAATCCAGATGTACCAGCTGACCTATATTGGATCCTATCGCTGAACCAGTCACTACAATCGGGGCCTCCAGTCCTACGGACCCACCAAAGCCAACCGTCATCGCACTTTTAAACATATTCGATACCATGTATCGTTTCCTGATTCTACTGGATGTTTTGGATATAGCTCTTAAAATTCTACTGATTCCATGACCCGGAGTGTCTTTGAAGAAGAATCTCCGCATTGAAACAGTGAGCAATAGCCCCACAGCCGGGTATATCAAATAGATGAACTGAAAATCACTGGATTCATTATTGAGCCTTAAAAGCTCCTGAATGAAGTGGACAGATGTTTTTAGAATTACAGCAGCCAACCCAGCTATTAAACCAATAATGCTGGCAACGATTAAAAGAAAGTTATTATCCCTGATGTGCTTTAATCTCCACACCAGGAATTTCATCATTAACTTTTTAAAATACATTTATGGCTAATCCCGATCAGAAAGCCTCAAAGGTAAAGAACTATCTGAAAGTAATTGGGTATTTTAGTTGAATAAGGCAACTAGCTGGATAAAATTGCTAATTGACTGTTTTAAAATTATTAAAGTGTTGGACAATGGAGATAAGTAAAATAAAGGAAACCTGTTTATACATAAATGATATTGAAAGCACATATGAATTCTACAATGGTGTACTAGGCTTTGAATGTATAAGCAAAGTTCCCGGTCGTCATGCATTTTTCAGGGTCGGAGAAGATGTTTTACTTTGTTTTTTACCAGAAGTTACCAAAAATGAGAAGGAGTTGCCTCCTCATTTTGCAACCGGACCTCAGCATGTAGCTTTCGAAGTGGAAGCTGACAATTATGACAATGTGAAATCAGCCCTAAAGAAAAAAGAAATTAAAATCACTCATACCCAGAAATGGAGCTCTGGAATGTATGAATCCTTTTATTTTGAAGATCCATCCGGAAATGTATTGGAAATAGTAATGAATGGAATGTGGGACTAAACTAAAATACCGTTTTTCTTTTTCAACGCTTCCTCAACAAAACTAAAGGTTGAAAGAACTTCTGCCTTACCATCCACTATAGCAACATCATGTTCAAAATGAGCTGAGGGCTTTCGGTCTGCAGTCACGATAGTCCAGCCATCTGACAATTGAATCACCCTCCTTGTTCCCATATTGATCATTGGCTCAATGGCAATAACAAGTCCTTCCTTCATCTTCGGGCCTCTGCCTCTTTTACCAAAGTTTGGAACTTCAGGAGATTCATGCATTTTCTTTCCCAACCCATGACCAACCAATTCTCTCACTACTCCGTACCCATGATTCTCAGCATGCTGTTGAACAGCAAAACTTAAGTCGCCTATCCTGTTACCTGCACGAACCTGTTCAATTCCAAGATCGAGACATTCCTTGGTGACTTTTAACAACTGCTTTACGTCATCTTTTATCTCTCCAACAGCAAATGTATAGGCATGATCTCCATAATATCCATTCATCAAAACGCCGATATCGATACCGACTATATCCCCGTTTTCAAGAGGTTTCTTTGTAGGTATTCCATGCACTACCTGCTCATTAACTGAAGAAATGATAGTATTCGGATAATCATAAAGACCTAAAAATCCGGGCTTTCCACCATTATCCCGAATGAATTCCTCAGCAATTTTATCCAGATCCAGGGGCACTACACCAGGCTCAATTTTTTCTGCCATCAAACCCAGTGTTTTGGAAACAAGCTGTGCACTCTGTCTGATTAATTCTATCTCTTCTTTTGACTTATGGTGGATCATTTGAATATTATGTGAAGCGCAAAGATAAGAAGTTTAATGAATCGATAAACCCATTAAACTGCTGTAGAGGGTTTGGCTTATATCAAATTAAAAAAACCCGATGCCAGTCAGCATCGGGTTTCCAAACTTACTTTTATTTTTTGATTAAGATTTCTTGGTGGTTACATTTTCAAGAACATCCTTGATAGGAACTCGCTGACCATCTTTATAGGAAACGATCCAAGCGTCTTTCACTCCCATTTCTCTTAGATATTTCTTGAATGTATCAGCTTCCCAGTAGTCTCTGAAAGCACCTAATACGTATTGCTGCAATCCGGATTCATTTTTCTCAGAAGCAAAATTTTCACTCGCTCCGTCGTATTCACTGAGATCCTTTTTAGCAAATGCACCAATCTGAACCTTGAAAGCTATTCCCTGATCATAATTACCGGATTGTACAGGTTGAGAAGGTTGTTGTGCAGGCCGTTGAGCTGCCTGATTTGCTTTAGACAATTGATCTCTTAAGTCTGCTACCTGATCCTGATATTGAGCTATCTGATCATCTTTATCAGCAATTTGCTGATCAACTCCTGATAATTCTGTCTTCAGGCTACTTACCTGACCTTTCAACGATTTGTTTTCGTCAAGTAAAGTTTTGTATTGCTCCGGAGAAAGCTTCTTGATTCGCTTTTTCCATTCTTTCGCTTCCTTTTTGGACATTTGGGCAACTCCTTCGTAACTAAATGTTACAAATAATGCCAATACTAAAATAGTCGTAATCTTTTTCATTCTTAATCTATTGAAATATAATTTGTTACACTTCTAATGCTAAAGTAATAAAATAACTTAGAAAAAGCCAAAATTTTACTTTTTTAATGATCCTATCATATCTTCTGGTTTCACCCACTCGTCAAATTGCTC
>CAYTFO010000286.1:0-3188 GCA_964437135.1 uncultured Roseivirgaceae bacterium
ATAGTGTTCATTGTAAGCGGAAAGGAGTATTACTTTAATAGAAGGAAAAATAGATCTTATGTGATTAAGGGCTTCAAGACCATCCATATCCGGCATATTAATATCTAATAGGATTAGATCAGGTTTGAAATCATTTAGACAACTAATAAGTACTTTACCAGAATTAGCGGTAGCAATTATTTCTAATTCAGAAGTTTCAGACAATAAAGCTTTCAACCCTTCAATAAAAAGGACATGATCATCAGCCACTATAATTTTATAACTAGTATTCACGATTAGCTTTGATTGGTATTTTTATTAATATAGTGGTTCCACTATTACCTGTATCTATTGATAAACTGCCTTGTAGATATTCAACTCTAGATCGCACATTTTGCAATCCAATTCCACCTGATTCTACTTTAAACCCTACCCCATTATCTTCGATAACTAGCTCATATCCTTTTGATTTGAAAAACAATTGCACAATACATTCGGTCGCCAGAGAATGTTTAAGCACATTGATAGTCAACTCCATTATCATTCTGTAAATCATCAATTCCTGAGATTTATCTAACCCTTCACTTTTTCCTACCTGGTTAAATGTAAAATCCACATTGGAATCGTAATTAAGCTGATCAAAATAGGATATTAATACATCCTCAAATGGTACTTTGTTAAACTGAGGGGGCATTAGGTTATGAGATATTTGTCTTACTCTTGCAGAAGTATCTTCCAACAACTTTATGATCTCAATTTTTCGATGGTCTTCAGATTTAAGAGTTTGTAGATTAAGTTGGATAACAGCCAGGTTGCTACCCAGATCGTCATGTAGATCTTCTGCAATTCTTTTTCTTTCCATTTCCTGAGCACCTATAATTTCTCTGGTTTTTGTCTCTTTTGCAACCTGTAATTCTTTTGAAATTCTTTCTTTTTCTTCTTTATATAAACGATATCGGTACATGAGACCAAAAGAAATGATAGTTGTTTCAATGATCATTCCAATTTGGAATAGGTTTGGTGGAAATAAATAGGTGGAAGTTTCTACAAATAGTACTCTTTCCACTGCTCCAATAATAAAAATAAACAAACCAATAGAAACAAACCATGCTCCTCGATTGCCTTTATAAATGCAATAGAGAGAATTGAGAAGGATTAAAAATAAAGCTGCAGAGATTGTATTAGTAGTAATACGGACTATTAAACTTTCTATCCATGTTTCAGAGATTATATAAAAAATTAAAAGATGTAAAGTTCCCATTATTAGCAGGAAAAATTTTATCCAGCTTGTCAACTTATACAAAAAGGTAAATGCATTTTGAGATTTGGTATAAATCTGCACAACATGGATTAAGCAGGTAACCATTAAAGCGGAAACCCCAAGCATACCGACAAAACGATACCCGAAAAAGGAGTCCATACTTAAAAACTGAGCCTCTAAACTGTCATGTTTAGTAAGAAAAACAATTTCCAGAAAAATGTATAATGAATACCAGGCGTGAATTCTGTCCTGATTTGTAAAAAAGAGGTAGATATTGAAAAGAAAAAAGAGAAAAAGAACACCAATAATAAATCCAAAGAAAAGATAAAAATTCGAAGTTGCTTTTTGCATTGCTTTTGGAGTAAGTAAAGCTGCTGCGGTAACTCTGAAAGCATGACGTTCATCTGTCATTAGATAAAAAGTATCAATAGTTTTAGCTTTGATTTTGATGGGATACACGAAGTGTGCATAATGATAAGGACGGGATTCAAAGGGGTATTGATAGCCGATTTTTCCTAATGAAACCCAATTATTATTTTGTGATTGAAATAGTTGTCCATCTAAAATACCCAGCTGACCAAGCAATAGATTGATGTTTACTAAAGTGTCTGTAGTGTTACTAACCTGAAACCGAAACCAATATATATCATCAGTGTAGCCAATAAAATCGACTGTCTTATCCTGCATGTCTATAAATTGATTTTGAACAGAGTCTGATAAAATATCACATAATGTTAGCGTATTAGCAGTCTTAAACACTTGCATGTTTTTGTTCAGAAAAAATCTTTGCTGATCATCTATATCTTTTACATCCACAATTTTTTGTCCGTAAATGTTAAACGAGATTAGAAGAACGAGACCAGTCAGTGATACTTTCATATGATCAAAAATGCAATATGCTCATGAATGTACTTACAGTGAAAAATGGATAAACACGATCAAAGTAGCTAAACTTTTAAGCAATAGTCAATACAACACAAGTGGTATTTTGTGGTTTGAGAATTGAAATAATTTTATCGGATAATAATACTATAAGGAAAGAAATAATAATATGGTTAGTGAGAGGAATTCTAAACTTGATATTATATTATTAAATATCAATATAATGCTATAAATGGGATAATTTGAATCAAAAAATACCTCATTTGAGGTATTTTATTTTAAATCTTCATTGCGGAAATTTACAAGTAAAAATTCCAATACTCATGAAAAAACTAATACCAATCTTATTAATCCTGATAGTGATAGAAGCACAATCCCAAATAATCACAGTAGATAACAACCCAAATAGCCCCGCAGATTACACGGACCTGCAAGAAGCTATAGATGCAGCAAATCCAAGAGATACCATTTATGTCAGTGGTAGTGATCTAAATTATGGGAACTTAACATTTTCAAAAAAAATAATGCTATTTGGCCCAGGTATATACCCACCGAACCAATTTCAAGAACCGGCAATCATCGGAACACTAAGACTGGAAATAGATGTCGCAGGTAATGAAGACTTTGATGCTTCAGGTACTATCATTTCAGGTCTCACCATCTCAGAACATATGTATGTTGATAGAGGAGTAAACGATCTTATTATTGAAAGAAATTACTTCTCATTTGGAAGCCAATCTTCAATACCACAATTAAGTACAACTTCAGGTGTTGGTAATTCAGTAAATAACTGGTTAATAGTTAACAACATTTTTAGAGGAAACAATAGGGTTGGAATAAATCTTTATGACTTTAATTCTAGCTTGTCAGCAGACAACATAATTATCAGTAACAACATTTTTTCTGGTAGTTCGATAAAATCGCTGGAATCTACTTCGGTTATTATCGCAAATAATCTTTTCACTGATAAAAATAATTCTAATTTTAATGCTTTGAGCAGTTGTCAGAAAATAGTATTTGCCAACAATATTATTTATGGGATTAAGTTTGCAGATGGTACCTCAAA
>CAYTFO010000287.1:0-3126 GCA_964437135.1 uncultured Roseivirgaceae bacterium
CTAATGTTGATGGTGGTTGTGGAGTTCCTCCTACACCTCAGACAATATTAAGAATGACGAAGCTGTAAAATAGCTTTGAGATAAATAAAAAAAGGATCGCATTTGCGATCCTTTTTTTTGATTTATCCTTAAAAATCAATCAATTTTTATGATTTTACCATAAAATCTGTCATCTTCTAATGAGTCAAGGTCCGCATCAAGCATTCCGGTAAATTCTAATATTCACATCATATTTTCTTCTGGCCATGCCAAAGTCAATAATTAATTGTTGTTTATTAGTCTGCCAGTATCCATAAAAAATTAAAGAGTCACCAGTCTGGGGCTGTATGGCTCTACTTACATATTCCCCATTTGATTTAAATTCTATTTCCTGTGGTGTACTCTTCATTACTTCGGCCCAATTGGAATGATCAAGTTTAACGAGGCTATCTCTTTCACTACCCTGAACAGATTTAAATTCTACCTGCATTTCTTTGTTTTGCCATTTACCAGTCAATGCCAGAGCAATATTTACCGTATCTTTTTCTTCTAAAGTTTCAGCTGACTCTGTTTTCGGAGAACTACAATAAAGCATAAATGCTGGCAATATTCCCAATAATATTTTTTTCATCTTCTTCTTATATTCTTTTAAAAATCAACAGCAAAAATAGCGGTATTCGGAAACAATGTTTTATTTTAAATTATTTTAGACAGCCATGTTATATTTAAAAATAAGCATGGAATTCAAAATTTATTTTTTTTAATTCTATAGAACGTATATAAGATTATCCTGCTAAAAGTATTTATTAGTGTTCAAATAATTTTTCACATAATCATTTATTCCATCTTCTAAGGTGTGCATTGGGTTAGGATACCCTATTTTAAATAGTTTATCCATACTAGCTTCTGTGAAATACTGATATTTATCTCGAATGTCTGCGGGGGTATCAATAAATTCTATATCCAATGACTTATTCATTGATTTAAAAACTGAAGTAACCAAATCTTTAAAAGTTCTGGCTTTACCACTCCCAAGATTGTATATCCCTGAATTTTTTCGATGATTCATAAGCCAGAATATAATATCTGCTACATCTTTTACATATACAAAATCCCTCATCTGCTCACCATCTTTGAATTTTGGGTTGTGAGATTTAAATAACCTCATTTTTCCAGTTTCATTAATCTGATTGTAAGCATGAAAAATCACAGAAGCCATTCTACTCTTATGATATTCATTTGGTCCATATACATTAAAGAACTTCAATCCTATCCAGAAAAATGGTTTTTCCTCCTGTTTCAAAACCCACTTATCAAATTCATTTTTCGACTCACCATAAGGGTTGAGTGGCTTAAGTTTTGATATTAGTTGTTCATTATCCTCATATCCCAGTTCTCCAAGTCCGTATGTAGCAGCGCTACTTGCATAAATCAAGGGAATTTGATGCTTCGTGCAAACTTCCCACAACATTTTAGAGTAATCCGTATTGAGTGCTTTTAGAAGATCAAAATCAAATTCGGCAGTATTGGTTCTGGCACCTAAATGAACAATAAATTCAATGTGCTCTTCTTTCCCTTTTATCCATTCTTCAAGTTCCGAACGCTCAACTTTATCAGTCAGTCTTTTATTTTTAAGGTTTTTGTTTTTATCATCTCTTGAAAAATCATCAACTGCAATTATATCATTGAAATTTTCTGCATTAAGCTTTCCAATCATATAACTTCCAATAAAACCTGCTGCTCCGGTAACAATAATCATAGCACAAAATATTTTAAGGTGCAAAGCTATAATTATCTTTGCATTTATGGTCTATGTAACTAGAAAAGAGCATTTCAACGCTGCGCATAAGCTTTATAATCCTAAGTGGTCAAGAGAGAAGAACGATGAAGTATTTGGACCTTGTGCAAATGAAAATTGGCATGGGCATAATTTTGAGTTGATTGTTACTGTAAAGGGTAGTCCTGATCCAGAGACAGGATTTGTCGTTGATCTGAAAAGATTGGGTGATATAATTAAAGCTAAAATTATTGATAAGGTAGATCATAAGAATCTCAATCTGGATGTAGATTTTATGGATGGTAAACTCACCAGTTGTGAAAACCTTATAGTAGAATTTTGGAAAATATTAGCACCAGAAGTTATATCTCTCAATAGTAACGCAAAACTCCATTACATGAAATTAATTGAGACTCCTAAAAATTCTGTTGAGTATTACGGAGAAATTTCATGAAGTTGTTCTTCATAGCCGGGGAGAGATCAGGAGATCTTCATGCTAGTAATCTTATCAAGGAGATTAAAAAGCTAAAGCCAGAAACAGAGGTTGTAGGTTTTGGGGGTGATTTGATGGAAAATGCAGGAATGCGTTTATTATCCCATTATAGAGAGATATCATTTATGGGATTCTATGAGGTCGTAAAAAATCTTTTCACAATTAGTCAGAAGATAAAAGAATGCGAAAATCATATACAACTAGAAAAGCCCGATATTATAGTTCTGGTTGATTTTCCCGGATTTAATTTAAGAATGGCAAAATTTGCTAAAAGCTTAGGGATAAAGGCGGCTTATTACATATCTCCTAAGATTTGGGCCTGGAAAAAAGGAAGAATAAAAACAATACGGAAAGTGATTGACAAAATGTATGTCATTTTTCCTTTCGAAGTCGATTTTTATAAAACTTTAAATTACAATGTTGAATATGTCGGTAATCCCTTAGTAGAACATATAAAAAACTATGACTATGTGGACTTTCGAGTTCCTTCAAATCACCAAAAATATATTGCATTTTTACCTGGAAGCAGACCTCAGGAAATACAGAAATCAATCCCTATTATCAAAAGTCTTTCAAGCAGAAACCCTGATCTGGTATTTATGGTCGGGGGAGTCGATAATGTTGATAATAAAGAGTATTCTGCTCTTCAGAATATCGACAATGTGAGCGTACTTTTTGATCGGACCTATGATATATTGAAATTTTGTGATGTTTCCATTACAACTTCGGGAACAGCTACATTAGAGACAGCATTAATCGGCACACCTCAGGTTGTATGTTACAAAACCAGCAATATTTCATACCAAATCGCTAAACGAGTTGTGAAACTTAAATATATAAGCCTGGTAAATTTAATTATAGATCAACCCATCGTTAA
>CAYTFO010000288.1:0-3120 GCA_964437135.1 uncultured Roseivirgaceae bacterium
TGGTGTGTACCTTAAAGTTAGGAGACTATTTTTATACATCGGGTCTAAACGTCGCCCGGCAGGTAGCCCAACGTTCTCGCCAACCAAAAAAAGAACAGAAGAACTATCTTGAGTTGGAAATGGTTAAAAAAACAAAAAGAATGAAACATGGAACTTAAACTCAACATCGGATACCAGGAGCTCATAGAGCTGATAAAACAGCTGCCCGCCAACCAGATTAGGAAATTAAAAGCAGATCTTGCTTTAATTGTAACTGATAATGATATGGAGAAAGACATGAGTGATTTTCAGGAATTTCTTTTGGAAGGCCCTGTGATGGAAGATGATCAATATCAAGATTTTCTCTTTAACAGAAAATACTTCAACACATGGCGGACGAACTAATTTGCCTGGATTCATCCATTCTAATTGACTATTTTAGAAAGACCAAGAAGGAGAATTCATTCTTTTTTGAATTGTCCAATCAATATTCCTCCTTTGCCGTCTCCATAATAACCGAGTTTGAGATACTCAGCGGCAGCAATCAAAACCAAAAGGGATTTTGGGATAAGTTTTTCGAACATGTCCTTGTAATACCGTTCGACAGTAAAGCAAATGAAGAAGCTATCAAAATATTTAAGGAACTCAAGAGAAATGGGAATTTGATCGATATCCCAGATTTATTTATCGGAGCCACTGCCAAAGCTTACAACCTGAAATTGGCTACCTTAAACGAAAAGGACTTTGTACGAATTTCCGGACTGGAAATACTTATCAAGAAGAATAAGTAAAAAGAGGCTGGCGAGAATCGAGTAGGGTAAGGAAGGTTTCTTTTCCCTTCCTTATCCCTCTCACACCACCGTATCCCGACCCTACGGGTACGGGACAGGCAGTACGGATCACGTATACGGCGGTTCATAGAACAACTTACCCTTTCTTTGGACGATTTGATGGCTTCGGATCGGCATACTTTACTTGGAGGTAATATTCCAGAAAGGGAATATAGCCTCTTTTGCGAAGTCGCTCTTCGGTCACCGTCGTACCCATAATTGGGCTACATGCTATGGCCCATCCGCCCTTTTGCGAATAGGCAAAGCGGCGCGCCCAACTTTCTTCGACTCCCAATTGCCGAAAAGCCCGCAGCCGTCGCCGGGGGCGCTTCCATTGTTTCCAGATACAATATCGCAAGCGACATCGTATCCACGAATCCAGGCCTTTCAGTTTCTGATAGCCGGTAGCATTTTTGAAATACTGCACCCAGCCTCGCATCAACTGATTCAACTTTTGAATTCTTTCAACGAACGGCATTGGAGTGGTCTTGCGGGTGATGACTTTGATTTTCTGTTTGAGTCGCTGCCAGCTTTTGGCTGCAATCGAGAGCCGGTATTTGCCTCGGTCGCCCTTTTTATAGGAGGCTATAAACCCATGTCCGAGTAAGGTAAACTTGCCTGGACGACAAATGCTCGTTTTCTCCCGATTGACTTCCAAGGCCAGCTTGGTTTCCAAGAAGCAGGTAATGCTCGCCAACACGCGTTCGGCGGCTCGGCGACTCTTTAGGAAGATGCTGCAATCATCAGCATAGCGCACAAATGAATGTCCCCGTTTTTCCAGTTCCTGGTCCAGCTCGTTGAGCAGAATATTGGAGAGGAGTGGGCTAAGTGGCCCTCCCTGTGGGGTGCCTGCCCGACGCGGGGTAATTTTGCCCCCTTGCGACATGCCGCTTTGTAGATACCGCCGGATTAGTTTGAGCAACTTCTTGTCGCTCACTTTCCGGCTGATCAGGCCCATTAGTTTGTCATGATTGACCTTATCGAAAAACGACTTGAGGCCTAAATCAATCACCCATTGTTGACCTGAATTGATGTAATCAAGGGCTTGCCGCAGGGCGTCATGTGCGCTCCGCTTGGGGCGAAATCCGTAGCTGTATGCGGAAAAACCTGGCTCCCACACTCGGCTCAACACTCCGTGTATAGCTTGCTGTATCAGCCTGTCCATCACGGTAGGTATGCCCAGCTGTCGGGTGCCGCCATTCGCTTTGGGTATCTTTACCCCACGAACAGCCTGAGGGCGATAATTGCCCCTCAATAGTTCCTCCTTGATGTCTTCCCACTGACGGGTAAGCAGTTGTGGAAGGCCTTCTGTTTTCACGCCGTCCACCCCTGCCGCTCCCCCATTGCGAAGCACCGAGTGATAGGCATCCACGAAGTTTTGTCCGTGAACTACCCATCGCATCAGTTCGGTTTTCTTGTTCATAAAAAAAGTTTTCGCCTGCCCTTTTCGTACGGGTCGTGCCTCCATCATCCGCCGGTCGGCTTTAAGATGATTGCAGAGCACCATCGCTAAAGGGCTGTTCCATGTTCCCCCCTTCACTGACGAGTATCTCAACCCGCAGCTACTATGAGTTCTGCTGACTTCTGGTAGCCTTTGCTAGACCGGTTCGCTTGGCTTCGCCTCCGGCATCCCAGATCTCCCTCGGTAAGATGCATCCTCTTTCCGCCGAATCTGTCTACATCTACATGGATGGGCTATTGTAAGTGCAGCCTTCGATGTATTGTGCCATCTCGACCACCCACCCATGCCTCTTATGCAGTTTCTGTTCGTACATTCCGGCTTTCGCAGTTCCACTTACTTCAGACCCCCATTCACACGGGTAGCCCTTGTGGCTTGCTATACGCATACTTACGCTAGCGTAAGGAGAACTTCCATCTCCTTAGAGGACTTTCCCTTTGGAAAGCCGTCGATTACACCTCTTCTTACTATCTTTAGGCTCGTCAGCCTTGGAATAGCTCGAAGTGGTCATCTTCGATGCCCATTCGAGGCACACACAAGGCACATATCGATCATGCCGGCTTTAAGGCCGGCACGCCGTATGTGCTGGCCGTTAGCGGCCAGCGAAATAAAAAACTTACAACATCATGAACTTGATAAGATGGATTTTAATGATACCATTTGCCTTGTTGGTAGCCGGAATAATTGGAGGACTTACAAACATGGTAGCGCAAGCATGGTTTGGTGAATGGTTAGGATGGACAATAAGTGGAGCTTTTAGCGCAAGCGCATTTCTATTAACATCTTTATGGGTTGCCCGGGTGCGGCTCCATTTTGATGTAATGCTTATCTTTAAGGAAATCAAATTAACAG
>CAYTFO010000289.1:0-3045 GCA_964437135.1 uncultured Roseivirgaceae bacterium
CGGGCAAGTGGTTAGCCTGCTAAGATCGGTTAAGTGGTTGAAAGTTTAAGGTCAAATAAAAAATGACCATTCTGATCAGAAACTTTAATTAGCTTTGGAGTAAAATTAGAAACATTTGAAATTTAAAGACTTAGACTTACATCTTGATTTACTGGAAGGTTTGGAGGCGATGGGGTTTGAAAATGCTACCCCAATTCAGGAAAAAGCAATTCCAATTATAAAGAAAAACAAAGATCTCATTGGTTGTGCACAAACGGGTACAGGTAAAACTGCTGCATTCCTGTTGCCTGTGATGGACCAGATTATTCGTTCAGGTACCTCGGAAAACCTTTCTGTTCTTATCATCACCCCTACCCGGGAACTGGCTATCCAGATCGATCAGCAAATTCAGGGTCTTTCCTATTATACTTCCATCAATTCCATTGCTATATATGGAGGAAGTGATGGAGATATGTTTACGCAGGAAAAAGCTGCATTAACACAGGGTGCACCTATAGTAGTAGCTACTGTCGGGCGATTGCTCTCTCATATAAAAATGGGCTATGTGAAATTTGATTCATTAAAGGTGTTAATTCTGGATGAAGCAGATAGAATGCTGGATATGGGCTTTTATGATGATATCATTTCCATCATCAAAAGATTACCTCAGGAGAGGCAAAATCTGTTTTTTTCAGCTACAATGCCAAGAAAAGCAGAAAAACTGGCTGAACAAATTCTAAAAGAACCAGAAGAAGTAAAAATTGAGGTCTCAAAGCCATCCGAAAGGATTGTTCAATTAGCTTTCTCAGTTTATGATACACAGAAAATTCCATTGATTCAACATATTTTGACTCAGAAAGAATTCAAAAGCGTCATTACCTTCTGTTCCACCAAAGATTCAGCAAAAGCATTAAATCGCAGTTTGAAAAAACTGGATCTTTCAGTCGAAGAAATTCATTCGGACCTGGATCAAAAGAAAAGAAATGAAATACTAAATCAGTTTAAAGCAAAGAAGCTGAACATATTGGTAGCTACTGATGTGATCTCAAGAGGTATAGATATTGAAGATATAGATTTGGTGATAAACTTTGATATTCCAAATGATCCCGCCGACTATATCCATCGAATTGGAAGAACTGCAAGAGCATCTGCGACTGGTATTGCTATTTCTCTGATCAATGAGAAAGATCAACGATATTTTGCTTTTATAGAAAAATTGCTTGAAGAGCCTGTAGCCAAAGGTAAATTGCCGGGAGACCTCGGACAGGGACCTATCTATGATTATGATAAATTGATGAGTAGAAAAAGTTATCCTAATAGAGGCAATAAGAGAAGATAACTCTATTCCTTTCAAGAGATTGTCTTCATTGTAACATACTTGATAAATTTAACCTAAATTTTATAACATTAATGACCATTAGTTCATTATAAGAATTAGATTAGTTTTTTATAATTTCAATATAGTTATCATGAAAGTTCTTCTGTTATTTAGTTTCCTATTTTCATCTGCGTGTTCATCACCTAATGAAACCGCAAAAGATGAGGATAAAATAACCTATCAACAATCAGATCTGGATACAGCTACGCTTGCTGGTGGGTGTTTCTGGTGTGTGGAGGCGGCAATAGAACAAATTGTTGGAGTTCAGGAAGTTGTGAGCGGATATTCAGGGGGTAAAAAAGAAACTGCTAATTATAAAGCAGTAAGTTCAGGAAAAACAGAGCATGCAGAAGCTGTGCAGGTTTATTTCAATCCTTCTGTCCTGAGTTACGAGAAATTACTGGATATATTTTTCACTGCTCATGATCCTACCCAGCTCAACAGACAGGGACCTGATTATGGTCCACAATACCGAACAGCAGTTTTCTATCATAGTGAAAGTCAGAAAAGAATTGCGGAAGCTAAAATCAAAGAGCTAAACCCAAAATACAACTCCCCTATTGTGACGGAAATAAATAAATATGAATCATTTTATTTAGCGGAAGATTATCACCAGGATTATCAAAAGAAGAACCCTTTTCAACCTTATATCATGAGTGTTTCTAAACCTAAATATGAAAAGGTGAGAAAGAAATATCCGGAGCTGTTAAAAAAGGATAGTTAGACTTTATTGAAAGCTTTTATCAGCCTGAATTCAGATAAATGAATCACCCGACAGTAGCCGGACAAATAGTTATTGATGCCTTTTTTCAATAATCTCAACAATTTCCGGCACTTCGGAGATTGAGTCTATCTGATAAAATCCCTCTTTTTCTATTTCGACCTCTGCTTTCTCATATTCCCAGGTTACGTGAAAAGGTACATGAATCGCATTTCCTCCTAATCTTACAACCGGAAGAATATCTGATTTTATTGAGTTGCCAACCATCAAAAACTCAGAAGGATTTATATCCAGATGCTGTATAAGTTTTTGGTAATCACCATTCTTTTTTTCGGACATTACTTCAGTATGATGAAAATAATCCGCAAGTCCTGACTTTTCCAGTTTCTTTTCCTGATCTCTCAAATCACCTTTTGTTGCCATAACCAATCGATAATCATTTTTCAGGGATTCAAGAATATCTTCTACCCCTTCCATAACAACAACCGGTTTTTCCAGCATCTCCTTCCCAATTTCTAATATTCTCTCGATTACTTCATTGTTTATTGTTTTATCTGATACTTTTATAGCGGTCTCAATCATGGAAAGCAAAAATCCAGAATTATCATTAGCCTTTCTATTCCGACCTTAAATTGCTTCAAAATCAGGCAGTTAACACTTCGTTGGCTCGTCACCATAATGGTGTATTATGCATCCTCACCTAACTACCTGATTTTCTTGCACTTTAAGGCCTCATCACAAAATCCTAATGACTATTCTGGGATAAATGATTTGATTCCATATCCATAGTATTCAAGATTAGCAATTTCAATTTTTAATAATTCCCTGTTGATATTATGCATTGGCATGTAGTCTTCCAATAGTCCAGAAAACCTTTCTTCCGCTTCCCTGAAAAAATGTTCATTTTCCCAAAGGGTATCATCTGCATCAAAAGCTATCACTTTTATCATAACTTCAATTTAAAAAT
>CAYTFO010000290.1:0-1756 GCA_964437135.1 uncultured Roseivirgaceae bacterium
TCAATAGTTCACTGAAATCCGGAACCCATTCATTAAAGTATTCTGTCATTGATAAGAACACCGGTTGTCGAACTATGAAATCTGATACGTTGGAGATTTTTCAAAATCCTGAAATACTGGTGGATATTCCTAAGACCTGCAATGGGGATACTTCAGTTTTTAAGGTGAGCAACTTCAATGCAGAGAATAATTATAAATGGACATCCAATTTTTCAAACGCTGAAGGTGAGTATTACAAAGAGATCTTTAAATACCCGGGTTGGTATGAAGTTAAAATCGAAGTAAAGAATAGTAGGGGATGTAAGAACGAGCAAATAATAAATCATGAAGTGTTTTATCAACCAGAAGCAAAATTCCTGGTCAACGACATTTGTATTAGTGATACCGTAGAACTCATAAATGAATCAGAAGTTGCATCGGGAGACCTTGAATATTACTGGTTATTTGACAGCACAAATTTTTCAATTGAAAAACAACCTAAAGTTTGGTTTTCAGAACCAGGGAATCACCGAATAGATATCAGAGTCACTTCCGAAAACAATTGTGTTGATACTTTCAGTAAAACGATACAAGTAGATGAGTTACCTACACCGGGAGTACTTATAGCTGACTCAAATATTTGTTCAGGTTCAACTTCGATCCTAACCCTTGAAGGACATCATGGAAAAATTGAATTCTGGGAAAAGTCATCTCATAAAACGGGAATTTGGTCCAGGATAAATCACTCTGAAAGTGAGCTGGAGATTAATGATTCAAAATCAAGGGATTACAGAGCCAGGATTTCAAATGGAAATTGTAGGGCAGTTCCCACACCCATATTATCAATCTTTCCCACTCAAACCGCTTTTGCGGGTCAAATACAAGGTGATTTAATTATATGCAGCAATGATGATAGTCTGAAATATGAATTGTTAGGCTTTGAAGGAAACAATATTGAATGGCAGGTTTCTGGAGATTCTTTGGAAAAATGGAGTTCAATTGGCTTGAATCATCAAAGCTTAAACATCAATAACCCGGGACATTCATTTAAAATACGGGCCATCGTTTCAAACCAGGGTTGTGCTCCCGATACCACACAGGTAGTCTTAGTGAAATTTAGAAATAGCCCAATAAAAGGGATCCTCAATGCTACAGGAACTTTTTGTGAAAATGCAGATTCGATTCAGATTAATCTTTCGGATTATGTAGGTCAAATTACTAGCTGGCAACGTAAATCAGAAGTCTCTGGTAGCTGGGAGGTAATTGAAAATACAGGCGACTTATTTAAAGTTAAACCAACAGTGAAAACTCACTACAGAGCTGAGATAAGTGGGCAGGAATGTGGAACAATTTTTTCAGATTCAATATTGGTAGACATTAAGGAATCGGGAGTTGCAGGAGTGATCAATTTTTCCGACTCGAGTTTTTGTATTGGGGATACTGTTGTAGCTGAAATAAAGGACTATAAGGGTAATATTAAATGGCAAATTTCTAGCGATAACGCTAATTGGAGGGATTTGACAGATAATTTATCCAAGTTATTATTAGATACCTTATCCTCATCAAAATACATTAGGACAATAGCAGAAATGAATAGTTGTCCTGCGGATACATCAGAAGTCTATTTTTTAAAGGCTAACCCCAGACCGGTTGTAGATTTTGATCTGGTGGGAGATTGTGAAAATGAACCCATTCTGATAATGGTTGATAACCCGAATGAAAGTGAAATAAGTTGGTATTTAAATGACTCAATAATTTCAGTAAATGATAATAGCAT
>CAYTFO010000290.1:1766-3041 GCA_964437135.1 uncultured Roseivirgaceae bacterium
TTGAAGGAGGGTTCCATGATTTAAAAATAGAAGCAAAAGAATCAGCCTGCTCAACAGAAATAGTCAGGTCATTTTATGTTCATGATGTTCCTGAAAAAGCATTAAACAATATTGAAAAATGTGTTGGGAGCGAAGTTAGGTTTTCAAATGATAATGGAAAATCAACCTGGTATTGGGATTCGATTTTTAATTCAGATGAGAATGCAATAAGTGTGATTTTGGAGGATTCAGGTGCACATATTCTTGGTTTAAAAATCGAGTATGAGACCGGTTGCACTGATTCTGTTTTTGCTGAGGTAAAGAGCCTTCCAATTCCGGAACTCAGTTTATCAGTAAATGATATTTGTATCGGAGAAAAACCAGATATAGCAGTTTCACCAGGAAATATGAACATCGATCAATGGTATTTAAACAATGAGAAGGTAAACGAAGATGTATTGAGAGATACTGTTTTTGATCATTACATGTCGTCTCATTCAGTTAAAATAGTCAGAATAAATAGTGTTGGTTGTTCAAATGAGGTAAGTACCCAATTTCATGTCAATGAGCTACCCGACGCATCCTTCGACGTGCCGGTAAATTGTTTATATGATACTTTGGATTTGATTCAGGTTGATGCGAATGATAATTCATCAAGTACCTGGTTGCTGAATGAGTCAAAGATTGTTAATCCGTATATTTTGAAATTTGAAGGATCATTTGTTCTTGAAAGAATTGCCGAAAATGAATTTGGATGTATAAACAGTCATTCAGAGAGATTTGAAATTAATGCTCTACCAAGTACAGATTTTGATATAGAAAATATCTGTCAATATGACTCGATATTTGTTAATCCGATTGCAACTGATGATATAGAATATTTTGATTGGTTTTGGAATGATACGTTGGTCAGTAGCACTAGAGAGTTTAAATACCAGGCGAATATTGCTGGAAATATCAGCCTGAAATTAAGGGTTATTGATTCCAGAAATTGTAATTCAGAGCTGGAGAGGATAGTCAATGTCAATCCAACTCCGAATGCTAATTTTGAAGTAGAAGATATATGTCTTTATGAAAAAGCAGCTTTTAAACTGATAATTGATTCGATAGATAATCAAAGCTTATCTTATCAGTGGATATTTGGGGATGGTCAGTATTCATTAGATAAAAACCCAATAATCAGATATCAGGAAGCAGGTCTATATTCAATCAAACTGACTGTTGAGAATGAATTTGGTTGTAGAAGTACTTCAGAAGATGATATTCAGGTCAATACTCCACCAAATGCTGGTTTTG
>CAYTFO010000291.1:0-3009 GCA_964437135.1 uncultured Roseivirgaceae bacterium
TTGGGATATTAAAATAATCTCTGAATTTAGCTAAGGGATCGTTTTTATCCAGATTCCTGGCATATTCCAATGAAGCTTCAAACACTTTTTGTCTTTATTTAAATTATTAATCTGTAAATCTCGGATCAGTTTCCATCACGGTTCCACAATTGCTGCAGGTCCTAAGCTCTTCAGAATTGAAAAACTCACGGAACCTTGGAAGGAAATCCTTTTCAATATTTGTCAAAGTGAAGTAAGTTTCGTGCAATTTATGGTTACAGTTATCACAATACCATTGCAAACCGTCTTTATGAGCAGATTCCCTTTTTCTCTCCACAACCAAACCCACAGATCCCTCAGACCTGATTGGAGAATGAGGAATTTTGCCAGGCAAAAGAAACATTTCACCTTGTTTTATAGGCACATCTACTGACTTTCCGTCTTCCTGTATTTTCACAAGGATATCACCTTCTAATTGGTAAAATAATTCCTCTGTTTCATTATAATGATAGTCTTTTCTTGCATTTGGACCACCGACGATCATTACAATATAATCTCCAGATTCCACATAGAGATTTTTATTGCCAACAGGAGGTTTTAAGATTTCCCGGTTATCTTCAATCCATTTTGAAAGATTGAAAGGTCTTTTTATACTCATAATAATGTAGTTTATTTTGAAAAAGTCGAAAACTTAAAGTTAATTCCTTCTGATCAATCTTTACGTTTAACTTAGTTGTTAGAAACATAATAATTCAAAAATGAATATCAGCCTGAAAAATAAAAAAGCACTAGTATGTGGATCAACACAGGGGATAGGCAAAGCAATTGCGATTTCGCTGGCTCAGGCAGGAGCAGAAATCACATGTATGGCCCGAAATGAATCTGCACTTTTTGAGATAGTAAACAGACTCGAAGGCGATCAGCATCAGTTTTTGGTTGCTGATTTTGCTGATTTTGATTCGGTCTTAAAACATGAAAATACCATCAAATCATCTGGTTTTGATATATTGATCAATAATGCTGGTGGACCACCTCCGGGAAAAGCCTCTGAATCAGAATGGGAAGATTTTGAAAAAGCTATAGATATGCATCTGAAAGTCAGTCATCATTTGATGAAGTGGGTGACTCCCTCAATGAAGGAAAGTGGGTATGGCAGAATTTTGAATATTATTTCTACTTCGGTAAGAATTCCTATACCGGGATTGGGAGTTAGCAACACTGTTCGCGGTGCTATGGCGTCCTGGTCTAAAACCATATCAAATGAGTTGGCTCCTTTTGGAATCACTGTCAATAATATTTTACCAGGTCCGATAAATACTGGCAGATTACAAAGTATTATTGAATCCCAGGCAACTAAAAAGAATATTTCTGTTTCAGAATCAGAAGCTGGTATGAAGTCATCTGTTCCAGCCGGAAGATTTGGGGAATCTGAAGAAATAGCAAATCTCGCGGTATTTTTATCTAGTGATAAAGCATCCTACATCAATGGAGTAAATATCCCGGTTGACGGAGGAAGAACAGGAAGCATCTGATCATATGGAGAATATTAAAAATTTTATCGGTGGAGCATTTATAGATAATAATTCTGGTGAAACCATTGATAATTATGCGCCGGCAGAAGGAAAAGTCTATTCAAAAATTCCGGCTAGCGACAAAAGCGATGTTGACAGAGCTGTGAAATCCGCTAAGCAAGTATTTGAAGGCTGGAAGAACACTTCTATCGACAGCCGTAGTAGGATACTACATAAAATAGCTGACCTTATTGATGAGAATCTTGAAGAACTTGCTTCTTCTGAATCAAGAGATACTGGCAAACCTATTTTTTTCGCTAAAAATGTTGACATACCCAGGGCAGCATCAAATTTCAGATTCTTTGCTTCAGCGATTGTGAATTTTGCTTCGGAATCTCATATTTTGGAGGAGACAGCTGTAAACTATACAAGGAGAGCTTCTTTAGGGGTTGTTGGTTGTATATCTCCATGGAACCTTCCTCTTTATTTACTGACATGGAAAATAGCTCCTGCACTAGCTATGGGTAACTGTGTAGTAGCAAAACCCTCAGAACTAACCCCGTATTCTGCCTGGAAATTAGGTGAAATAGTAAAGGAAGCTGGTTTACCCGACGGAGTTCTAAATATTCTTCATGGATATGGAAAAGAGGTAGGGCAGGCAATAGTGGAGCATAAGGATATAGCTGCTGTTTCTTTTACCGGGGGTACGGAAACAGGAAAAATTATTGGTAAAACTGCTGCCGAACAATTCAAAAAAGTTTCCCTTGAGCTGGGGGGTAAGAATGCTACAATCATTTTTGAAGACTGTGATCTACAGGAAGCCGTGGACAATGCAGTGAGAAGTTCTTTTAGCAATCAGGGTGAGATATGTTTATGTGGATCAAGAATTTTAGTTCAGAACTCTATTTATGAAAAATTCAAAAAAGTCTTTGTAGAGAAAGTTGAAATGCTCAAAAAAGGGAATCCAAAAGACGAAGAAACACGATTTGGAGCTTTAATATCTGAAGCCCATAAAAACAAGGTGCTTTCCTTTATAGATTCTGCTAAAAAGGATGGCGGAGAGATTTTGACCGGAGGAAAAGAATATAGTGTTTCAGGATTATCAGGATACTTTGTAGAACCTACGGTTATTGAAGGTCTGGACTCATCTTGTAAAATAAACCAGGAAGAAGTTTTTGGCCCTGTTGTAACCTTATTGTCATTTTCGACTCAGGAAGAGGCAATTAAAATAGCAAATGATACAAAGTACGGTCTGGCATTTAATATCTGGACTCAAAACCTTAAGAAAGCTCATAATGTGGCTCATAAACTGGAAGCAGGTATTATATGGGTAAATTGCTGGATGTTAAGGGATTTACGCACTCCCTTTGGGGGTATGAAAAGTTCGGGTGTTGGAAGAGAAGGAGGTAATGAAGCTTTGAGATTTTTTTCTGAACCACAGAATGTTTGCATTAAGCTCTAAATAAAAAGAGGCTGTCTCAAAAGTAATTGAGATGGCCTTTTTATTTTCATTCGGTTC
>CAYTFO010000292.1:0-2967 GCA_964437135.1 uncultured Roseivirgaceae bacterium
CAACCACAAGATAGAGCTTAAATCCGGTCCCGATGCCATACGCGTCCGAAACACTGCCGGTTATTATCGGAAAGATAAAAGCGCCAAGCCCCCCGCCGGCCGAAGTGAGACCAACAACCGTGTGACTGTTCTTTTCTACATTATTCGCTATAATTGTCATAACCAGCGGATACATTGAAGAGCACCCATACCCGGCCAGGACAAAGAAAACCGGAAGCAGCGCGGCAACTGGAAGAAAAATTATCTGCGCGGTTGACACAAGCGCGATGCTGATTAACAGAACAAGCTGATTATAAAAACGGAACCGTTTTAGAAAAAATGGATTTCCTAACCGGCCAATAAGAAGTCCAATCCAGAAAAGTGAAACAAATGATGCCGCTTTGGCGGAAGTAAACGCTTTTGTTCGAAAAAGAAATTCGGCAGACCACTCGGTTATACCCATCTCAAGTGCAACATAAAAAGTTATTATTAAAAATGAGAGTATGGGAAAAATATGAAGAACAACCTTCAATGGGGACTCTCCCGCAGCATGTCCTTTCTCCTCAGAATTCATTTGAATTATGGAAAAATCTGAAACTAAAACGACAAGAACCAAGGGGAGTACAGCAATACTGGATATTCTGAAAACCGATATCCACTGAAATCCCACACTCAAGAAAACAGTTATCAGGAAAGGGCCAAGTATGGAGCCGATTGAGAAGAAAGAATGTAGTATTCCCATTAAATGGCTGGACCCTTTTTTTTCTATTTTACCGACAGAATAGTTTGATACCACCTCAAGGATACCGCATCCCGCGCCAATTAATAATTTCATCAGCGCGTTATATAATACCGAAGAAAAAACACCAAAACCGGCAAGTCCCGCAACAAGAAACAAAAGGGCAGAACTCATCATACATTTAATACTGAGCCTTGAAAGCAGATGTCCTGTTAATAGAGAGAACATGAAGAAACTTAACGGTGTTGCTATCAGTACAACGCTGGTTTCTTTGTAAGACCATCCAAATTCTTTAATTATCTCAGGCATTGCTGCGCCGGTAAGAATTCCACTGAGCCCGAAGAAGATAAATCCCAGGAGGATAATAATATATACTCGTAAGTACTTTTTTTCAATAAATGTCCGCGGCATGGTAAGACTCCTGTTTGTAATTAAAAAATCACTATCCTCCCATACTGATTATTTTGTAAACAAAAAAGGTGTTAAAATATCAGGCTCGCGGGGTCGTCCCACCGTGAATATAATTTGCAGTCTTTTTCAAGAATCAGGTACTTAAAGTCCCTGGCAAGTCCCTCACTCATACAGTTCTTGTCTACTACAACAGAAATGTTTTTCATACTGTACTGTACAGCCCCAAACGGAATAAGATTTCGCGGTACGGCACCAAACTGTTCGGGTCTATCCATAAAAGTGTTGATTTCGGATTCAGGCTCAATCGCGTTTTCTGATAGCCAACGCGCCTCTTCATTTTCCCCTGAGGTATACATTTTTCGAAACGTTAGCTGATCAGCACCAAGATTTCGGGCCCTTGTAAAAATTTCTTCTATTGATTTCCCGTTCATTGTATTAATGATATTGAGCGACAGCCTGAGATTGAAGTCATATCTCTTTATTTCCCTGCAAATGAAATCAAGGTCAAATTTCAGTTTTTCAGCAACACCGATAATTATATTGTTGTTATCAGATTCAAACATGTCGGAAATACTGAGGGATATAGTTGAAATTCTCACCTGGTTGCGGAGCCACCGCAACGAGGAGTCGTCGATGAAAACTCCAGTACTTTGAAGTTCCAGCCAGCGAAACGGGTTTGATATCATTCTGTTCCAATTGGCAAACCGTTCAAGAAAATGCATATTCTGAAGCGGTTCTCCGTTTCCGGTGAAGATTATTGTATTACAGCCGTTGTCCCTTGAAAATTCCAGCCTGTTCAGGTAGTCTTCTTCGTACAGGCGCTGAAACCGTCTGTTGCTTTCAATCTGGTTAACTGTAAATGAGTTTCCCATTTTACTAACACAAAACGGGCAGTCGTTAACGCACCGTTTTGTGGGTACAACAACCGACAGGGACTGAATTCTCATGAGAGGGCCTCCGAATTGTAATCAAAAATTTTTTATCTTCTTAGAGATTTTTTCAGCTTTTTTAATATAGTCTTCCAGTTTGTTATTCTTTCCTGATTTTGAATATTTGTGATTTGCCTCTTTGTTTTCCTCTACTTTTTTCTCTTCAACTCTGTTCTTGACATCCTGATCAAAGGTATTGCCCCCTTTTTGATCATCGAAGGGTTCCCCCTTATAGTTATGTATTGAAGCAGGTGTTGAATAATTCTCCGTTTTTGAATTTCTTATGAGTTGTATATTATCAAGGTGCTCTTTACTTTTCTCAGCATATCGCCGCAGTATACTATCCCAATCATATTCCTTATGAGAATCCTGAGTTGATATTTCAGAATAAATAATTTCTTGAAGTTCTTCGTCCAATAGGAAGTTAACTATATCCGGAATAATTTTTTCTCTGGCAAAATCAACAGGGACATCTCCGTCGAGGAGCAGCGTGGGAAACCTGTGGGCCATAGTTGATATCGACATCAAGTCGTCTTCATTTTCCCAGCGGTGAGGATTTATGACCCCCTTACCATTGTGCCATTCAGCTGTTCCATATTCGTTAGATGAAAAATAAAATGAAGAAATAACAGCTTCTTGATTTATTTTAATAATTATAGATTTTTCAACATAATCCTGTTTTAAATACGATACAAAAGTGATTTTTTTAGAATTTTCAGCTTCTTCAATATTTTCAAGAATTAGATATTTTGTGAATGTTTTATCAACAAATTCTGTGCTCATGGTCATTTCTTCCAACTATTGATTCTTTTCCTGTTTTCTTCATTTCTAAACAGTTCTGTTATTAGGGAAATTCGAAAAATCACCTTTCCTTAGGAATATTTCCGTATAATTACTGATATAAGTAAT
>CAYTFO010000293.1:0-2950 GCA_964437135.1 uncultured Roseivirgaceae bacterium
TCACCCTGGAAGTAAATATGTGGTTGACTCAATTGTAAAAAGAGCCAAGATTGATGAAAAGAAAATAAGGTTTCCCATCAAAAATTATGGTAATACTGTCTCTTCATCTATTCCTATCATACTATCTGACGAAGTAAAAAAGAGTAGCAAAACGATACTTCTTTCAGGATTTGGAGTAGGGCTATCGTGGAGCTCCGTAATATTAAGGAGAATAAAATGAAAGTTACAGAAGATGAGATCATAGAAGCTATGAAGGAAGCAAATATTTATCCGGATGAAGGACTAGAAAGCAGCCTTCCATTTTCAGAGCAAGGAGTAGATTCGTTGGATCGAACCTCACTATTTCTAGCAATAGAAGAGAAGTTTGGAATCAAGCTCCCTGAAGGACAGGAAGATCAGTATAACACCCTTTCAAAGATGTTATCTTATATAAATGGCAAATAAAGTCGCTATCTGGGTGCCCGCACTAGCAAAGTACGGTATGGGACACTTTTATCGTACCTACTCGCTATATGAAGATATAAATGAGTCATTTTATTTCTTTAACCAGAAGCCAGAATTTCAAATAAAAGAAAGACATCATACTTTCGAAAGTAGTAATGCCAAAAGTATTATTTCCTTTCTGCAACAATATAAAGTCAAATGCTTGCTTATTGATAACTACTTCATTCCAAAAGAAACTCTCAATTCATTATCCTCCTTGACTAGCAAAGAGATAAGAATTCTGTTCTTTGATAGAGATAACAGTGCACCTAACTTCGACGCAATATGGAACAATAATCCATTCATAACTCCAGAGAAGTTCTACTCAAGAGGGAATGCAAATGAATACTTCTTGGGTGAAAACTATTATTTTTTTCGAAAAGAGCTGAGATATCTAGAAAGGGAAGTAAAAAAAGAAAACTATATATTTATTTGTATCGGCGGTGCCGACACAAAGCACTTAACACATAAAATAATAAAGTATCTCCCCGACTCCTACCATTATGAGATCACCTTAGGAAGAGTATGTAAAAAAGAGTATGTTAAATACGTAGAAACACAAGCAAAAAAGCACTTATCCTCTTATGAAGTTTACCATGATCCTCATAACTTCTTCCAGACCCTCTCTCGCTGTTCTAAAGCGCTTATCTCAGCAAGCACGCTAAGCTATGAAGCATCCTATCTTCAGGTTCCTTTCATCGCCTTTCAAACTGCAGAAAACCAAAGCGAACTTGTAAAATACCTAAAAAAAAATAACATCGCTGTTATAGAGGACACTGAAAATATTAAGCTCATACCGGACTTAATAAAAGATAGAAAATTTAAAAATATAAACATAAGGTTTGGAAAGAAAAAAGATAAGTTTATTAGATATATCACAGAAGGATTCAAAGATGAAACGATGTAACTTCCAATTCAAAGGTAAAAGAGACTATGTTCATGGAACTGATATGTATAAAAAAGCCCTTGAAACTATAAACAAAGATAACTTAGTCAATATTACGAAAATTGACTTTTCCATAAACTCAATGGCCCGAAACGACTGCGAGCTTATCATTGAAAATAAAAAGGTAGGCATAGAGAAACCAAAAGATTTTGTTGCAAGAATGATTATTCAAGAAGTAGATAAGACTTGGCGCCTCTGGTTAGTAGAAACTAATGAGCCTATAAGCAAACGCTACGAATATGATGAGAAAAAAATAAAAGAAGCTTCCACAATTAGCGACCGTACAATATCCGCAGGCTACTGTGAAGACTACGACACAATTGAAGCTATAGTGGCACTTAATAAAATACTTTTATCAAAGACGTTTTCTAACCTAAATGGTAAGTGGGTTTTTTCACGCTTAACCCTAGATAGAGCTACAGACACAACGCAATACGAAAAAATAAAGTTAAATTTTACTAACAACCTTTCTAATAAACTTTTTAAATCAGAGCTTATAGTGAATGGTAAAGCCATAGGATATATCTACTTCTCACTTACAAGATAACAATTGAAACCTCTTTATTTTTTACAGGCAACAACACAAATCATAGGGTCTCGGTCTCCCTTCCATAAAAACTCTGACAACTCTACCGCTTCAAAATTTATAAGCTTCAATATCGCTTTAATTTTGTCAATGGTATAACAGTTAGTATGATACTGCCCCTCTCCATTTTGACTACCAAAAATCATTGCCGTTAGATACCCCCAACGATTATTGGTAGTATAAGAGTAATTGCCAAACCAGTGTTACTCCTCAATTGCCTGCTCATCATCTCGATAAAAGTCTTTAATATCGTCCTTAGCATCTAGCCACATCCTTACAACTTTTTCAAAATTTGGAACTGAAAATGAAAATTTCCCGCCAGGCTTTATAACTCGTGATACTTCCAGAAAAAACTTTTTCTCTTCATTAAAAGACAAATGCTCAATAAATGAATCAGCTAGAACTTCATCGACAGAATTATCATCATAGGGCAAGTTTTAAGTATTGTATGAAAAGATATCGACTCCTTCTGGAAAGTTTTTGGTAAATTGAATAATGAACAATAGCGCTGAACAAGCATATTATCGATCATTGTAAACTTTTCATTTTTTGCAGATCGGAGAAAGTCTTTCTCTAAAGAACTTGACCAACGAGTCCACGTAATCAGCTGTTTATATTTGGATTTTTTTAAAGATAGAAAGGCTTTATCTCGACTAATAACAAACATCTTTAAAACATCTATCTTCAGAACAAACTCAAATGATGGCCCTTCAGGGCATATTTCAAAGTTTTGAAAATCACAAAGGTTTTCTAGTAAATAAGTATAGAGTAAATGTGCTCCACCTATATCGTGGGTAACAAAAAGAGTTTTTCCATTACATTGTGTTCATAACCCCCATTTGAACTAGACACCTCCAACAGAGGAGGCGTAATGCAAACTACTGAAAACTCGAAGCGAAAGTACTTCACAAAAGATCAAAAACGAAGAATCCTGG
>CAYTFO010000294.1:0-1831 GCA_964437135.1 uncultured Roseivirgaceae bacterium
ACCTACTAATGCATTAGAAAAATAGGAAGTTCCATTTACTTCAAATAAAGAACCCAGGTTATTGTAAAATGAATAATCATCATAGAATGACAACTTACTTTCTTTATCCAGCGTCATCAGACTATGTGCAAACCTGATATCAATATTTACAAAGTCAGATAAATCAGTTTGATTCCTAAGTTCAACTACCATATTCTCTTCCAGAGGTTTATATTCTAAACTATCAACCAGCTCCCCTGCTTTTTTGTAATCTTCTGATTTGAATACCGAAAGGCTGGTTTTGCCATTATTCAATTTCAATCCAATATCAATCGCAAATGCATTTCTTTTATTACTTCCAATTTGATCAATTGGAAAGGCAGGATCGAATGTTACTAATGGCAAAATAAGCTCACCTTTCATGACCTTGACTTCAACAGGAAAACTCTCACTTGCATAATGGATTCCGGCTCCAATGAATTGAGTGCTGTTTAAGGTGAATTCGCTAATATTCATCGTTCGATATCCTAAATGCAGCGTAATTGAATTATATGATGGAGATAATCCAAACTGGCGATTGATTCTTACTGTGTTAAAATCATATTGTGAGCCAGCATAAGAAAATGAAAATGGAATATTGATTATATCCCAAACCGTAACATTGAAATTAAAAGCAAACCGATAAAAATAGCCCAAATCCTGGTCTGATCTTTTTAGTAAGTTAATATTTGAATTAAATTCACCGGCAAATTCAGGCCTGGCTTTAAAATCAATCTCATTTATTTTTTGACATATAGCTGATTTGAAGAATAAGCAAAGAAATATTACTGATATTAAATAACCCCTTTGCATTATTTATTATTCTTATAAATCCATGGTTCTTTGATTATCAAACCTTTCTTTTCTTTATTTAAGAGAGACCGGATCTTCTCCTTCCCATTTGAAATGGATGTGGCACCTGAGGTTATAATCAAATAGAGATTAGAGTTAATATCCTCATGTAAAACAGTATTAATACCGCTTTCTTCCCAAAGTAGTTTTTTGAAAGCCTTTGCGGATTTCTTATTATCGAAACTTCCTGCTACTACATAATAAGGTAAGTTGGTGTTAATCGAATCTGAGACTTTATTTTCAGGACTTTTTCGATCTAAATTGGGAGCAGGTTTTAATGATATCCCCTTATAATCTCCAGACATGACCCGATCAATATCGTATGATGTATTTCTTCTGAAAAAATATGAAATGCTCAGCTCATGTGAACCACTGCTTTCAATTATTGATTCTGGAATTCCTGAATCAAATACATATCCCAATCTTACTTTTTCGCCCAATAGACTCCCAAATCCAAACCCAAATCCAATACCCGGGCTGTATAACAGAGCCATATCTAAGTTTCTTTTGTAAATCACACCGGATTGAAGCCTGAATTGAGTTTTTAATCCTTGCTTTGTTTGAATGTGAAGTGCATGGTAGAATTGAAATCGCTCAGAAACAGAATATTGATAGCCTGTATATAAATGATAATCCCGCAGGAGTTTAAACTGTTCTTTTCGACCAATAGAGTACTCGATGTTTTCAATGCTATTTTGAAATAAATTGAAACTGCTTGCCCCTGCTACTATTCCTTTAAAATGATACTGAATACCAAAATTACCATCAACTGATACCAGGTTGTTAATTCCTGAATTGAGAATGGGATCGATAGGTTGAGAACTTATAATTTTATCCGGTTGAACCTTGTGATGAATAACATTAAAACCCAGGCCTAAATTTACTCTGTGGTTTGGTGATATCTTGAAATGGTAAGCTAAAGTAACTGTTCCTCCTGTAGCTTCACAGCCTTTAGTGTCTT
>CAYTFO010000294.1:1841-2932 GCA_964437135.1 uncultured Roseivirgaceae bacterium
GAAGAAAGAATATTTTCAGATTGGTTGAAGGCTTTAAATCCAATACCCAAAGAACTATCTAATGCCTGAGTCTGAGCAGAAAACAATTGGTAAACAGGTGCTCCAACTATTGAAGTAAAATAACTTTTATAATAGATATCAACCCTGTCATGTTGAGCACCTGCTGCTGCTGGATTCACTAAATACAGGTTGTTAAGATAATTACCAAAATAACTATTGATCTGTCCTTTTGATACCAATGCGAAAAATATCAGAAATACAGATAATGATAGTTTCATTGGCCCCTTATTAATGTTAATGCTCCCCGATAAACATTGGAAAAAACATCACTGGAAACCATGAAATAATATGTACCATCAGGTAAAAAATCCATTCCAAATGAACCGTCCCAGTTGTTTTGATAGTCATTACTTTGATAGACTCTTCTACCGCTTCCATCATAAATTTCTACCTTCACATTATCATAATTCTCAATATTCTCAATTCTCCATAAATCATTGATTCCATCCTGATTAGGCGTAAGAATATTTTGCGGTAATAATCTAAAATCTTCTTCAACTGAAATGTAGATAGTCTGCATCGAACTGCAGCCGTTACTATTAATTCCTGTGACCAGGTATTGAGTACTGGATGTTGGGGATATTTCAACATATGCGCCAAAAGGGTCAGATACATTTAATGATGGTTGCCAGATGTAATTTTCAGCACCTTCAACCTTCATGAAAACTGATTCCCCTTTACTTATTTTAAAGACATTGTCAGATACGATTAACTCAGGGTTCTGATTGATTTCAACCTCGCTTTTGAACAAATCTTCACATCCATTTTCATCTACAACCCTAAGTAAAACCTCATATTGTCCAGCTTCTTTAAAAACAGTATCAAGATTGTACTTAGATGATCTAAAATCAGCTCCTATTTGCCAATTAGAAGTTTTGATGAAATTTGAACTTAGTGAAGTGTTTTTCAAAATCGTAATGTCACCAAGGCATGTATTGAACACTTCAAAACCAGCCTTTGGTGGAGAATTGACCTGAATATCATCTTCCGAAGTACTACTACAACCAGATTCATTCTCAACAGTCAGTTTG
>CAYTFO010000295.1:0-2884 GCA_964437135.1 uncultured Roseivirgaceae bacterium
ATCTGGGTATCTTTTCACGCAAATATAACAAATCAACGGATTTAATACACCACCCTTGATAGCTTGAATTCCTTAACAAAGGATAATGGTGACAAAGCCAGATCTCCTATACAGAATGAGAAAAATGGTAATGCCGTTAAAGATGAAATAAAAACAGCACCTTCTCCAAAAAAAATAGAACATTCTTTAGGAACAGATCAAGTAAATAAACCTCTAGCTGAAAAGGATTCTAATCATGTTGGTCCAAAGCTAAACCAAACCCCGATTTCGTATGAATATATAATAGAAAGTGCAGATGCAAAATTTCTTAAAGTAGAAGAGGGAATTTTTAAATTTAATTCTAACCGTGTCGGCATTCCCCTTCCGGCAGGAAAATATCACTTCGATTTGTTAGATGAAGAAAAGAAAACCATTTATGGTGAAATATCTGTGACACTTAAAGCAAAAAAACAAAAAATTATATTTAACGGACAATATTATGAAACTAAAGACCTCAAGTAGTTCGTTTTCGTCTATATTAATTATTATAATTTTTTTTATTTCTCCTTTGCTTCTAAAAGCGCAGGATAACCCTTGTGAAGTTGGACGTTTTTTTATTCCAACTTTTAAAGCTAGTAGAGGAACAATGGAAATAAAGGAATACATGATTGATAATATATCGACAATTATTACTGACAAGATTGTTAGGGAGTCCATAAAAAGTGAAAATATAGGGGTTCTCTTAATGGACGTAAATACTCCGGTAGAGTATCATGCTTTAAAATTGGATAAAATTTATTGTGAAGAGTATGGGATTTGTGAGGAATCCTTTAAAGCACCAAGAAAGGCAAACATCCTCCTGATTGGACTCATTCACTATTTTGACCAAACCAGAAAAGTACAGATTGAATTAAATGTCTATTCTTTTGAGCTGAGAGATATTATAGGATTTGGAAAATCAAGCCAATTGGAGATGCAGAAATTCTTTGATGAAGAAGATAGAGAAAAATTAGCAGAAGAAGCATACAACGATTGTTTTAAAAAGGGGAAACTGAAAAAATTTTTAAAACAATTACCCGATCCGTGTGGAGGTTTAATACCTCCAGTAAAAGGAGGGGTTGAAAATGATTCTCAGAAATTAAAAGTAGGAGCAAGCAGCTGGTATAATAAGCTAAAATTTCAAGAGCCCGCAGAGCCTCCCCGTGAATATAATGGATTGCTGTTAGGTCCAATTGTAGATTACTCAATATTAAAATTAGTTAACTTAAATATTCAAACACTTTTTGGAAAATTAGAGCGAACTGATAACCAAGCTAGTCGTAAAATTAAAAACATAGACGGTCTAGTTTCCTATCGTAAATTACTTCCGCGAGTGGAAGTAATTGATTATGTATTTATTGGAGGCGGCTGGCGATATTGGGTTGAAGACATAAAAACTAATAATAATAATGATAGAAAGAATACGACTGGACCAATACTTTCAACTGGCATAAGATTTCGATTTAGTAACTGTAGGTTTGGCTCGGATAGTAGTTTAAATTGGCTTCCTACTGAAGTGAATGCTGGAGATAAGAATGATGCTCATACTGATATTGATATTGGATTAGATTATTTATTTGGCAAGAGATTGTATATAGAAGCGGGCTGGCGTCATAGAACATTCTATGAGCGCGAAGATAATCGTACAATTTCTGGGATAATGCTTTCACTTTTATATCATTTTAATTAATCTTATTCTTATGAAAAAGGTGGATTCTATGTATGGTTCTGTTAAATCACTTTTAATATTGAATTTTGTTTGCCTTGCGTTTATTCTATTTAATAGTTGTACTGAAGGAGAATCTATGGAACCTATGAAAAATGAAGAGGAACGGTGTGATAATCTTCAATTAAATAATCAAACTTCTGCTTTTGAGAATTATGTGATTGTTAATGAATATAATGCTGTCAAAAAAGATGAAGTGTTGAAATCTGAAGGGCAAGATTTACGTTTTGGTCTGAGGGAAGGGAATGGCGGTAATTGGTTCGAGTTAGTTGTTGTTGGCGATGGAAAAGCAGGAACTACTATAGATATGAGAGATTGGCAAATTGTAGTGTCTGAGTGTGATGGTTTACGGCGAAAACAAACTTTAATATTATCTGATAATGATTATTGGAACAAGGTCATCGCTGGAACAATATTGACGTTTAGAGAAAACAATGATATTGTACAAATGGGCATAAATATTGAGGATAATCTCTCAACACAAGGGTGGATTTGGACAAACATATGGTCTGGAAACAGAAAGTTTTCTAGCGGTGATGCTGAATTTTCTACAAGCAATGATAATACTCAAATTGCTATATTGGATTCAGATGGAAAACTAGTTTTCGGACCAGTTGGAGAAGGCATTAAACCAAAAAGCGGAATAGGAAAAGACGAAATATTTATGTTGGATGAGAATCCTATTCCAAAATCCAAAGATGATATGAATTATAAAGCAGGATATGAAAGTACATTTGGAAAACCAAATCCGGGTCAAAGTTTTGATAGATATCGAATACAATAATGAATTAAGAGGAAAATACCTACCACTAGACATTTTGAAAAATCAAGCAATATTGCCCTTTCGTAATTTTCCCCAAATAGCGACTGAACTGGGCTAAGTTCAGGGCCTTTCGCCTAAGAATATCCATCCCTTTTAAGAAAACCGAGACGGCACGGTACTCAAAGCCGGAACTCTTATCCAATACCCAACGAATACCGTCGCGATATTCTTTGAGCAGCCCTTCTCTGACAGCGAGTATATAGACCAGCACAGCGATGGCCATCATCAGGCGGCGTTTTTCCTTGCCTTCTACGTTCATCGCTTCCAAATTCACGCCGTTGCTTTTTAAGTGCTTGAAGCAGACTTCGATTTGCCAG
>CAYTFO010000296.1:0-2867 GCA_964437135.1 uncultured Roseivirgaceae bacterium
ATTATCAAATCCGAATTCTGACCTGATTTACTCTCAATAATTCTGGTTCCGGTAAAAAATGGTATGGATTCTTCAATAATGTTATATCCGGTAATCACCGAAAGATCTGGAGGGCTTTTGAGTAATATTTTCAAAAACTGCTCTGCATGTTTTCTTTCACCTGGCATCCAGATATGTACCCCATCACTTTGATTGGCTATCATACAATCAATACCTAATTCATAGGTCATTTTATAAATGAAAGGCCTCATCCCGACTCCCTGTACTCTGCCTTTAATATGAATATGGTTTGATTTCATTGGAGATAAATATCTTATTTAATGTGTTTTTTTCAAATGATGATCGTCAGGACAGGAGGAATGAAACATTTTCCAATCATTTTGAGTTATTTTTTATACTTAACTAAATATTTTTTTAGATTAATCTAAATTTATATTTTTGTTATTCTAAATAAAAGATAGTATGGGCTTAGTGCTGAAAAAAATAGAGATACATTAAAAAATGAAAAATTATCTACTGTTAGTGATTTTAAGTTTTATAGCCTTTTTTTCAATGGCACAAGACCAATTAGGTTCTATCTCCGGTAAGATTTCTTCTCCTGATGGTCCTGCTGCATATGCTTCAGTTGGACTGGAAGGAACAACCTTTGGAGGCACAACTGATGCAGAAGGCTATTTTAAAATCCAAAATATTCCTACTGGATCTTATAAATTAAAAGTTAGCAGCACAGGATTCCGAACCTATAGTGTAGATATTGACGTAGTGCCAAATTCCTCCTCTACATTTCAGATTAATTTAACAGAAGACATTCTTAATCTGGAAGATGTCGTAGTAAGTGGCACACGATATGAATATGATAAAACTAATGCACCTGTTGTAGTAAATGTGTTGGACAAAAAAATACTCAACGCTACTCAATCAATTGCCATTTCTGAAGGATTGAACTACCAGCCGGGTGTTCGTATAGAAACAAACTGTCAAAATTGTGGATTTACGCAAGTAAGACTGAATGGCCTGGAAGGACCTTATTCTCAAATCCTGATAAACAGCAGAGCCACATTCAGTGCACTCAATAGTGTATATGGACTTGATCAGATTCCTACTAATATCGTAGACCAGATTGAAGTGGTACGTGGCGGTGGTTCTGCACTTTACGGGAGTAATGCTATTGCAGGAACCATCAACATTATTACGAAAGAACCCATCGAAAATCTTTGGGAGGTTCGTTCGAATACAGCTCTAATTGATAATGATGCGCTGGATCAGACATTTAGTTTTAACGGATCAATTGTTAATGAGAGTTTAAATAGTGGTGTGACACTCTATGGAATGAATCGCAATCGTGATATTTATGACGCAAACGGGGATGGATTCACTGAACTGGTTGAATTGAAAAACAATGTATTAGGAGCAAAAGCGTTTTTCAAACCTGGTGATCGAAGTAAAATTTCCGTAGATTTTAGTGCTTTAAATGAATATCGAAGAGGTGGTGACAGACTTGACCTTGCTCCCCATTTTACTGATATCACGGAAGAGTTGCAACACAACACCTTTTTTGGGAATATTAATTATGATCTATGGAGTAGGGATAATCGAAATAAAGTATCCATTTATGCCTCTGCTCAAAATACAACAAGAGATAGCTACTACGGAGGTTTAGGAGGGGGAAGAACTCCGGAAGATAGCGTACTCGCGCTGAATGCTTATGGTTTGACTGAAGACCTTTCAATAGTTGCCGGAACACAGTTTAACCGATATTTAGCCAATAATGATGTACTAACAGTTGGAGTAGAGAGTCAGAATTACGATACCCGGGATGAAATTCAGGGATACAATCGATTAATAGATCAACAGGTAAATACGATGGGATTTTTTGGACAGTATGAGTGGAAACCATCTGCACGATTTACAGCACTTTTGGGTGCAAGGTACGACATCACGGATGTAAATGGAAATTATGAAGTGGGCGGAATCTACCGGGTTATTGATACCAACATAGGAGTTTTGAGCCCCAGAGTGACTCTTATGTACAAGTTAAATGAAAACATTCGATTCAGAGGTGGCTATGCAAGAGGGTTTAGGGCTCCGCAGGCATTTAACGAAGACCTGCATATTTCATCTGTTGGAGGTGAACCACTTTTTGTGATCCTTTCTGAAGATCTTGATAAAGAAACTTCAAACTCCTACACTGCATCAATAAACATTACCAAAGACATAGGGTTAGCTCAGGCAAATTTCCTGGTTGAAGGTTTTTATACTCAGCTTCAAAATCCATTCACGCAGGTAAGTACTGTTTCAGTACTGCCCAATGGATCAATTATAGAAGAAGTGAGAAATGGTAATGAGGCAACAGTATCCGGGGTAAATTTTGAAGCAGGTTACTCCCCTTCTTCAAGATTTGCTTTCCAGCTGGGAGGAACCGCTCAGCAGTCAAATTACGCTGAGTCTCAGGTTTTATTCGATCCAGAAGATGGCAGCAAAAACATCTTAGAGGTTGATGAATTTGTTAGAAACCCTAATTTATATGGTTATTTTACTACTTTTTACAATTTCACCAAGTCACTTAAATTAGATGTGACTGGAACCTACACCGGATCTATGATTGTCCCAAGAGTTGTGGGAGCTGATGGATTTATGAATTTGTATGAATCTGAAGCATTCCTGGATATGAATATCAAGGCCAGCTATCATTTTGATATTTCTGAAAGCTTCAACCTTGAATTGAGTGGTGGGGTTAAAAATGTGTTTAACAGCTACCAGCCTGAATTTGATTCAGGTCCTGAACGAGATTCAGACTTTATTTATGGCCCTGCTGCCCCAAGGTCAATATTTATATCAATCAAAATAGGAAACTTTAATTGATTCGG
>CAYTFO010000297.1:0-2800 GCA_964437135.1 uncultured Roseivirgaceae bacterium
GAGGAGGCGCAAATCACAGCAACGAGTTGGCTCTGGACTTACAATAATGAACGCCCTAATATGGCCATTGGCGGCATCACACCAGCCATGAAACTGGAACAAGCCGATAACTTAAAACTGTCTACTCCAAACCCCATCTAAATTTGGGGGGATTACCATAAAAGTCTAAGCTAGTGTCAAGACACGGTAGAAAAAACTTAAGCTAAAATTGCTGTGAGCAAAGTATATGTGAGTTGATATGATTAAAAGAAAAATAATTGTTTTTAGACATGGCCAGACAGATTGGAACCTTAAAAAGATTTGTTTAGGTTCAAAACACGATATTCCCTTAAATAATAATGGCTTAAGTCAAGCTCGAGAATTAGCTAACAAATTAAAAGAAGAACCAATCGAAATGTTTTTTACTAGCCCCCTTGTCAGAGCAATACAGACTGCTGAAATTGTTAACAAATTTCACAAGGTAAGAATGTTGAAAGTTAATGACTTAAAAGAAATAGATTATGGTGATGCAAGCGGTATGAAAAAAAGCGAAGCGGTTATAAAATATTCCAATATTTTTAATAATTGGATGGCTGAAGACTTCCATTCATCCAGGAACATGCGCATTCCTAATGGAGAAAGTAAAGAAGAGTTTTTTAACAGGGTTAACGGTGCTTTTTTATCTATTGTAAAGGAAAATGAATTTAGTTGCGCTGCTGTTGCCTCACATTCGGGTGTTATCTGGAATTTTATTAGGTATAGTATTGGTAAAGACGTTAAAACAGTCAATCACTGCACAGCCTACTCTATTTTTTATAACCAAAATAATGAGAGCTTTACTATAGAAAAGCCCTAATTTTATACTGCTAGGTGTGAAACTGTTTTTCTTACAAGGTTTTCATTTATGCCACCGCTATTTGGTCTGTCATTACAATATCCGGCGATAAAATAATCTATAGCCCCTTCGGGGAGTGAACATTTAAGGTCATTTTTCAGTGCAACGATGAATAAAGCAAGCTCAAGTTCTATAGAGCCAATATGAGCATATTCCCAATCAACAATTGAAAGTGCATTATTCTTAAAAATCATATTTTTTGGCGCTAAATTTCCATGAACAACATATTTTGAGCACTCATGAAGAGCTTCATATAGTTCTTTGTTTTTTTCTTCTTCTATCTTTCCAACTTTATGTTCAAAGTATTTTTCAAAATAATCACTAGGATTTTCGTCATTTATAACTTTTAGAAGTTTCGGGTCTTGAATGGTTTTGTGAAATATGGAAAATATCTCTCCAAGCTTAAACAGTTCATCATTAGTGACCCCCTTTTCTGCTAAGACTAAATTATAAAATTCAGTTAGTCGGCCAACGGCCTCCATGATCATCCATGATGGTTGGTCAGGTTCATTAACTTCATAATTTATGACCTTTGGAATGCAGATATCTGTGGACGATAAGTTATGAGCGCATTTAATAATGTTTATTTCTTTTTGGATGTCTTGAGGGTTTATGGCGACATCTGGGTACTCGCGAGCGTGGTCAGAACGAACTTTCATCACCAAGCCATATTTTTCCATAAGAAATATATAGTGAATGCTGCCGTTCTTAACTTCATTTAAGTCGGATGAGTACCCTAATATATTTATTTTGTTCTGTAGGATTTTTTCTAATTCAGACATTTAGAATCTATGGGAAAGGGTGTGGTTCATTGTTTATTTCTTTTGGTACTTTAAAACCAATTTTCCTAGGCAGATCATGGAGGCGTTTTAGCCCCAACCGTCTCATGTTGAATTTTTTATTTAAATCAACCATGCCGGGAACGATAGTTTTTACTACCACGTATGCGGTATGCTTTCTAATATCACTCGTTGTGAGGTCGTAATAATATACACTTAGACCACTTTGTTTTAGACTATTTAAGAGATCTTGCTCAGAAATTATCTTTTTATTATATTTTTCAGTTTTATCGATTCTGATTAATTGAAAAAATTTATTATCATTCTGATAATACAAAAAATGCTCATATAAAGCGTTAATATCTCTCTTATTTTTTTTTCTCAAATGCATCATGTTTTTTGAATAAAAGTGAGTAAATAGACATTCTTTTATGGCTTTTAATATGGCTTCATCAGAATCTAGAGATGCTGATGCGCCAATACCATAATGAAGCGGATTACTATCTAAATCCTTGTTCCATATGTAACAAAGATAAATCGGAATTTTTATATCACTATGTTGTTTAAACACAACCAGATTGAATTCTTTCGTTATTGTTTCTATGAGTTGTTGGAGTTCAGGGCTACATAACGAAAGTATTGATTTTATTTCAACGCAAATATTAGGTAGCTGCTGGAAAAAATTAATCATTACAGCATCGCGCTCTATTACCTCAAGTAAGCCGGATAAGATTGCTTGTCTATAGGTAATATGTGATGCTACGCCGGTTGATGTAGTTTCGCAAATAGGCTTTTGTTTGCTAAATGGCAGGAAAAGAAGGCAAGATGGGCACCAAATTTTATCCTTGCTGTGGCTGTATTTAGTAATTTCTGAACACAGCACACCTTCTTCAAATGGGTTAGTGTACATATCACTATTATTATATTGGCAAACTTTATGTGGAATAAGTTGTTCTTCTATACTTTTTATAGTCCTAACATTTAAGCTTTCTTTTTTTGTATAGCTCATACAATAGCGCTCTATAGATTCACCAATACATGCTTTGAAAGCCTTTTCTTTAAGAAAATCAACGCCGAGACCACCACTAGAAACTGACCCAGCCCCCTAAAGTCGGTCCATGTTGAGAGTGAGTAATTGGTTTATAAA
>CAYTFO010000298.1:0-2728 GCA_964437135.1 uncultured Roseivirgaceae bacterium
TCCTTAAAATTAATACCATTTTTTTATTTACCACCCACTTTTTGAGCAATTACAATACAGGCGTGAATTGATATTTTTTGTAACTTGACATATTATATTACTCTGATTATCTTATTACTGCCAATAGTCTAATGCCTACCCATATTCTATCGAAAACAAGAGGAAATTATGAAAAAAACGTTATGTATTCTTTTACTTGCAGGACTGATGTTTGTTGCGGTTTCTTGTGATGATGAAAGTGACTCTTCATCAGGCAATACAACAGCAGTTGAAAACTCGATGGTGGATCTGCCAAGCTGTATCAGTAAAACTCAAAGCACTACAAGATCAAGAGAAAGCACAGATGAAATGGTAAAGAACATCTATGAACCGATCCGCTCTACCCTTGGGGGAATTGATGAATGGACAAAAGTAGCCCGGGAAGTTGTAATGTTTTTTGAAAAGGACGTTCTGCCGACCGCTGACTCCGGTGACTGGACAAATAACGATATGAAGACAGAATATGATGTAAAACGGATCAAGTGGGGTGCCTCTGAAAATACTGATTATGAAACCCACGCTGAAGTATTTTATCAGGATGCTGCCGGGGCCGAGGCAAAAGGGATGGATATCTTTATGACCGTAGTGGATGATGCGGCAAAAGGGTACATAACCTTCAATCTTGAAAGCATGAGAGACCCTCAAAACCCCAATGAAAAAGCAAAACTGACTGTTAAATTTGACGGTACACAAAACCCCAAGATAATGGAATTTTTCGTGGTTGATATGACCGGTGACTCAGATGATCCGACAAAACTACAGGCCAAAGGCTGGTTTTATGACAATAACACATTCAGGGTTACAACATCATATTACTTTCCTACTCTGGACAAAATCGGCGAAGAAAACAGTACTGACAAAGAGGAAAGGACTTACACTTTCACTATTGTCGGGTACGATGAAGAGGGAAAGGACTCCACAAAGAAGAACAAGGCTGTTTTGAAACTGGCATTTCCGCTTGTAAGTAAATATCAAACCACTGATACTACAAACATTTTTGCAAATGACAGTGTCGGTAAAATTTATTCGGATGAAGTGTATAGTGATATAAAAGCAGATTGGGTTTCAAACAATTATACAATATCTGCACTCGAACTGGCTTCGGGAGTTGATGTCGCGTCTACAGATACAAACAGCCTGACAAATGATGAAGTTGAGAAAATATTGATTGGCTGGTCGTCAAATCCAACAGCAACAGATGCTGACAGACAGGCAGTCAGCCAGTTTGTTTATATTTCCAAACTTGTTAACCCCGCCTACTTTACTGCTGACGGATTCTTTGGCACATACGACGGCACTGACGGCACTTTAACTGAAGTTCCGGACTGGGCGGACAACTCAGATCTTGCTATTGATGAACTCGACAGTGAAGTGATCTCACCATCAACTGTAAAAGCATTGGACTTTGATCCAGCCAGTTTTATTGTAAAATAAGAAAACATGGTCTGATATTCTGGGAAAACTCCGTATTATAAAGATACGGAGTTTTTATTTTTTAATATCTGAATTTTCTTGACTTTCCCGCTAAAAAAGCTATCTGTTATCAATAATCATGAACAGGGAAGAGAAAATAGAATTCATTAACCTCTATTTCGGCTCGGAAAAGCTGCATCATGATTTTGACATACTCGAAAAGGCCCACGAAATTTTTCCCGCTGTTCCTGAAGAAATTGAAGAACCTGTTATAAAAAGAATACTGTCAAGCCTCCTCACCAAAAGGGGTCTTTTTCCGCACCTGAAAAACATTAATCAGGATTATTTCGAACTTCTGAAGGAGATATGTTATAATCTGTTTCCCCAGACCCTCGTATCATTTTACGCGTCGTATAAAGCTTTTACAGGCCCAATCAGCTATGCCGACGCATTCAGCCTTGCGGCAAAAGAAGCGGGTTTTCCGGAAATTACAGAGCAGCATGTTATGCTCACATATACTGACCTTCTGTTTCTTTTTAACGCCAGGACAGCCGATGCCATAACACAGTACCATGTTTCAAAATTGTCCCGGTTTCAAACAGCGCTTGATTTTCTGCTGTTGGAGAAGAAATACGTATCGGTCAGGAATTTTAAACTGATTCATATTCATACGTTTGTGCAATATCCCCATATCACAGATTCATGCAGCAAGTCAGTCCTCTTTCTTTCTGATTATATGCATCCACCGGTGGAAAAACTGTTTCTCTATTTAATTACTCTTCTCCTTCTTGAGGGATCTGACAGTTCACATAAAACAGTTTCCGAAGCATTAACAAGGGCGTCAGCCTCAGAAAGCAGGTCACTGTATAATCAGGTTCAAAGTTTACTGGTACTATACCAAAAAGCCGGCTTGCATACCCGGGCCGTTGAAAAAAGCATACAAAATTACAATCAGGTTATTGAGGAGAAAAATGTTTGACAATATTTCTGTAAAAGCCGGTGAAAACGCGTTTCATCTTATCCAGGACGGCGCGTTTGACCCTTCGATGATCAGTACGATGCCCGCGGCTTCCGGCGGTCCGAAATTTCTTGTTTTGACCGGATTTGACCGGGCGTTTCTCAATTCATGGTACAAGAAAATCAAACATCCCATACACTGGATCTCATCTTCAATCGGAGCCTGGCGCGGCGCGGCCCTTGCCCAGTCCGACCCGGCCGCGGCACTTGAAAAACTTGAAGACGCCTATATACATCAACAGTATTCATCCCGTCCAAC
>CAYTFO010000299.1:0-2716 GCA_964437135.1 uncultured Roseivirgaceae bacterium
CAATGTTTGGCCCTTCAGGGGTTTCAATAGTACAAAGTCTTCCGTAGTGTGTGTAGTGAACATCTCTAACCTCAAATCCTGCTCTTTCTCTTGAAAGCCCACCTGGTCCTAATGCAGACATCCTCCTCTTATGGGTAATTTCTGCTAGTGGATTTGTTTGATCCATGAATTGAGACAACTGGTTTGTTCCGAAAAATGAATTAATCACTGAACTTAATGTTCTCGCGTTAATTAAATCCACCGGTTTAAAATCCTCATTATCTCTTACATTCATTCTTTCTCTAATGGTTCTAGCCATTCTAGCTAGTCCAACTCCAAACTGAGAATACAATTGCTCTCCAACTGTTCTAACTCTTCTGTTTGATAAGTGGTCTATGTCATCAACAACCGCCCTGCTATTTATCAAACCAATCAGGTATTTCACAATTAGGATTATATCTTCAGTAGTTAAAACTCGTGTTTCATACCCTACTGTGAGTCCCAGTTTTTTATTAATTCTGTATCTACCAACTTCGCCAAGGTCATATCTCTTATCACTAAAGAATAGATTTTGGATGATGTCCCTTGCTGTTTGTTCATCTGGAGCTTCAGTATTTCTTAACTGTCTGTAGATTTGCTCAACAGCTTCCTTCTCCGAATTGGAGTTATCTTTTTGTAAGGTGTTATAAATGATTGAGTAATCAGTAATGTTTACGTCCTTTCTGTGAAGTATTACTGATTTCGAACCTGAATCAATTATTGTTTCAATATCATCTTCTGAAATAATACTATCTCTTTCCAAAAGAACCTCATTTCTATCAATAGAAACTACCTCACCAGTATCCTCATCTACAAAGTCTTCTGTCCATGTTCTTAAAACTCTAGCAGCTAATCTTCTTCCAACAGCCTTTTTAAGTTCTTTTTGATTAGCATCAATTTCTTCTGAAAGTCCGAAAAGATCTAAAATATCTTTATCTGAACCATATCCAATGGATCTCAATAATGTAGTAATAGGAAACTTCTTTTTCCTATCAATGTAAGCATACATTACATTATTTACATCTGTGGCAAACTCAATCCAAGATCCTTTAAACGGAATAATTCTAGCCGAATATAATAAAGTGCCGTTTGTATGTTTACTCTGAGCAAAGAACACACCAGGCGATCTGTGCAATTGTGAAACGATTACTCTTTCCGCACCATTGATAACGAAAGAACCTTTTTCAGTCATGTAAGGAATATTCCCTAAGAAAACTTCCTGTTCTATGGTTTCAAAATCTTCGTTTTCTTCATCATTACAAAGCAGCCTTAATTTTGCTTTGAGAGGAACGGAGTATGTGAGTCCTCTTTCAATACATTCCTGAACGGAGTACTTTGGAGGATCGACAGTGTAATCTATAAATTCAAGGACAAAATTCTCTCTTGAATCAGTGATTGGAAAGTTCTCCTGAAATACTTTATAAAGACCTTCTGAGTCCCGCTTTTCTGCAGGAGTATCTAATTGAAAGAAATCTTTAAAAGATTTTAATTGAACATCTAGAAAATCAGGATAATCAATTACTGATTTAATTGATGAGAAGTTGTGTCTTTCAGAGGATATTATATTAGCCAAAGCTTTGGATATTTTTGTTAAAACTTATTAAAGTGCTAATTCGAGCACAAACAGGAAAAGACCTGATCCCGATTAACACCGGAAGCCAGGCCTAATATCTTAACTATTAAGTAAAATTACTTTAACTCTACTTCAGCACCAGCTTCTTCAAGCTGCTTTTTAAGTGCTTCTGCTTCGTCTTTTGCAACACCTTCCTTAACAGGCTTAGGTGCTCCATCTACTAATTCTTTTGCATCCTTAAGACCTAGTCCGGTTAATTCTTTAACTAGCTTAACTACTGCAAGCTTTGATGCTCCACCTGATTTAAGTATCACGTCGAAAGAAGACTTTTCTTCAGCAGCATCTCCACCTTCTCCGCCAGCTCCGCCAGCAACCATAACAGGTGCCGCAGCCGCAGCAGGCTCAATACCGTACTCATCCTTAAGGATAGTAGCTAGTTCATTAACTTCCTTAACACTAAGGTTTACAAGTTGTTCCGCAAATTCTTTTAAATCCGCCATTTTAATCTTAATTAATTTTGTTTGTTCAATTCAGTTTATTATTCTCTTTCAGAGAGTGTTTTAACAATACCAGCTAATTTATGTTCTCCACTTTGAAGTGCAGAAATAACATTCTTAGCAGGTGATTGCAATAGTCCGATGATATCACCAACCAATTCTTGCTTAGACTTAAGATTACTAAGCGCGTCTAGTTGATCTTCACCAAGAAATATATCTGTATCTATGGAAGCAGCCTTAAACTTTGGTCTTTGTTCTTTGTTAGCTTTTTTGAAATCTTTTATGATTTTAGCAGGGACATTTCCAGTTTCTTTTACAAACATTATACCTGAAAACCCTTTTAAAGCGTCGTACAAAGATGAATAATCATTATCAAGATTTTCTAATGCCTTTTTGATTAAAGTATTCTTGAAAATTCTATATTCAACACCTTTACTAAAGCAGAGTGATCTAAACTTATTTATTTCAGAAACAGTAAGACCAGAAGTATCTGTAACGTAAAAGTGATCGTTTTCTTTAAACTTATCCGTTAACTCAGCAATAACCTGTGCTTTTTCTTCTCTTGTCATAATTATAAACCGGTTATACTACTTTTATCTATTGAAATACCTTTACTCATTGTAGAGGA
>CAYTFO010000300.1:0-2691 GCA_964437135.1 uncultured Roseivirgaceae bacterium
AATAATTGCGTGATTCCTGCCTATTGGTTGAAAGCAACAGTCCAGATGTAAAGCATTTTTATAGGGGTCTTCATCAGATTTATTGAGTTCGAAAGAACATACCTCAAACTCCGGAAAATGTGATTCAAGAAATTCAACTCCAGCCTCATTTGATCTGCTTACTACATATTTATTGAAATCCTCTGATTTTGAGAAACCAACAAATATTTTGTCCTTCCATGGCATTACATCGCCACCCTCAAGATGGGCTTCTTTTGGTAATAGGAGAATTTGTTTTTCGGGAATTTGATCGATGATATATTCTACTCCTTTTATTTCCTCTTTCCTGTTTTTAAGAATATTAGACACGATGAACTTTTCACCAATTACAAAACCGATATCCCGGGAAAATATCTGATTGTAATGATCTATGACTTCAGGTCGATAAACTTTTACATTATATTTTTCCAGAACTTCAAGAACTTCATGCATTTCTGCAGCTACATCAGCTTCATTGGGGTAAGTATTATTCTGAATATGGTACTTAGACTTTGGGTCATAAGCCTCTTCTAATGAGGGAGTTCCCCCCATTTTTTCTGCAGTTCCAAGTACTACTGCTTCAAGAGGCGCTGTTTCATCAAAAACTTTTACGGATATCATAGCTTATTTGAAATGTCCGCAAAACTAATATTATCTGACTACTACTATTTATAAAGAAATAAAAACTTCTTAATTCAGACTAAAGTTATTTGTGCAATTCCTTTTTTTATCGGTGTTTTGCACCTCTAAATGTTAACTATAAAATGAAAAGTTATTCTGATCTGATTGAACAAACCTTTTATTTTCCTACGAAGGAATTTCATGTGGAAAATAACCAGCTTTTTTTTCACGATGTAGATCTAATGGAAATTGTGAAAGAATATGGAACGCCTCTAAAACTTTCATATCTTCCAAAAATCAGTCAGAATATCCAATATGCGAAAAAGATTTTTCAACAGGCGATTGAAAAACACAACTACGATGGTAAATATGAATATTGTTACTGCACCAAATCATCTCACTTTTCTTTTGTACTTAAAGAAGCATTAAAGAATGATATTCATATTGAGACCTCTTCAGCATTTGATATTCCCATAATCAGAAATTTACATGCTGAAGGTCATCTCACAAAAGACCAATACATAATCTGCAATGGCTACAAACGACCACTGTACAGACAATACATCACCGAACTCATCAATGATGGTTTCAACTGTATGCCAGTTTTAGATAGTCTTACAGAGCTAGAATACTACCAAAAAAATGCTACAAAAACTTATAATGTTGGTATTCGAGTAGCCGCAGATGAAGAGCCTAATTTTGCTTTTTATACCTCCAGATTAGGCATTAGATACAATGATGTAATACCTCTATATGAACAGCAAATAAAGAGAGACCCCAAAATAAAGATGAAAATGCTACATTTTTTCATCAACACAGGGATAAAAGATACTGCATATTATTGGAGCGAATTAAGCCGATTTATTTATAAATATTGTGAACTGAAAAAAGTTTGTCCTGAACTGGATACAATTGATATTGGCGGTGGTATGCCTATTAAAGATTCCCTGGGGTTTGAATATGATTATGAATACATGGCAGAACAAATCGTGGAAAACATCAAATGGATCTGTCATAAGAATCACGTACCTGTTCCAAATATTTTTACGGAATTTGGGATCTTCACAGTTGGTGAAAGTGGAGCTACAATTTATTCTGTTTTAGATCAAAAACTACAGAATGACAAGGAGCTTTGGTACATGATGGATGGCTCTTTTATCACTCATCTGCCTGATGTATGGGGTACAAATGAAAAATACATACTACTCCCCGTAAATCATTGGGATAAGATGTATCATAAAGTGAATATCGGTGGACTTACCTGTGATTCAATGGATTACTATGACTCTGAGGCTCATATTGGGGAAGTTTTCCTGCCGGTAATTGAAGAAAACCAGGAAACATTGGTTTTTGGGTTTTTTCATACAGGAGCATACCAGGAATCTTTGGGAGGCTATGGCGGAATTCAGCATTGCTTAATACCCGCACCCAAACATGTAATTATAGAAAAAGATGAAAATGGTAAAATCTCAACTCATCTTTTTTCACAGGAACAAGACAGCGATAATATGATGAAAACATTGGGTTATATTTAGAACTAACCTATTATAATAGAGGAAATCTCTGTTACTCTATCAGCCACAAAGTCTGCATGAACCGATGAATTTTCATTTATGAGAATTGTATTTATTCCTAGTTTTTTGGCAGGAATCAGATCCCTCTCTTTATCTCCTACCATCCAGCATTGTTTAGGAATTAGTTCAAATTTTGAAATAGCTTTCTCGAACAATAATGAGCCAGGTTTTCTGGAAAAACTTTCTGAAACAGAAGGATGACCGGGTGCATAATACAGTTTATCTATGATATTGCCCGATTCTTTTTGAAAATATTCATGGCACCTCAGCACATCCTGGTGAGTATACAAACCTTTAGCAATTCCTGCCTGATTTGTAATTATGATTAATTTATAGTGATTTTTTTTAAAAATACGAAGTTGATCTATAATCCCTGGCATGATCTCAAAATCCGGTACCTTCCAGGTATAATCCCCCCGCTCAACATTTATAATCCCATCTCTATCCAAAAAAACAGCTTTCATAAAAATTAAAACTA
>CAYTFO010000301.1:0-2684 GCA_964437135.1 uncultured Roseivirgaceae bacterium
TTAAATTTTCCTGCTGAACTGAACAGCTGAGTAGTTACAATTTATCTTCCATTATGCTGATACTGCCATAAAGTTACAGAAGTAATATCCGGCCCGTTATATGTGCCTGCTGATACCAGGTTGCCATGCCCCTGATAAGCACCCAGGTTTGGTGTATAAATGCAGTCCTCTCCCGATTCACAAAGGCCGTTGTCATTACCGTTTTCTATCCAGATTCCACCGGCACTTTCACATTCACTTTGTCTGTAATATCCCTCTTTAGTACAGGTTCCGCCGACAATTTCTGTAGCATTTCTGAGGAATGTTGTGCTGCATTTATCCGATGTCCAGTCACCAGATGCAGTTTCGCAGTCTGTCTGATTATCGTATCCTGATTTGGAACAAACGTTTGGCCCCCAGTTTGCGCCAGGTATTTTATTGCAGCTTGCTTCATCTGAAGCAACCCATGTATGGGAAACCGTTTTTGCTCCACTTAAATCATTTGGATTATCAAGCACAGCGCGAAACACAGTATCTGTTGATTGCAAAGAAAAATCCCAAATTCGTCCAGGTTCCGTATCATTAGACCAGTCTCCCTGATTTGACTCGCCTAAAATCGGACTCGTGTCGTATCCCCACACAGAATAGTATGAGTCAAAAGAAAGCCAGTCAATAGCAGCGACAGAGCCGGGGCCCGCAGCAGCACCATTGTTGTCGCTGCCGTTTGCAAGAACATCAGTTGATTTTTTCCCGATAATGATATCAGCAGGGTCCCAGTCACCGGTAGAGATCGTTTCATCCATAAAAGTAATGCCGCTGGTGTTGTGGTCTCCGTCTATTTTAAACAGGCCGGTAGCGTAAACATGGCTGGATACAATCGAATAGGCGTCAGTTGAATTCGTTTGGCCAATCATGCCGAAATTAACGACCGTGTAGGTCCCGCTGTCGAACCTGTATCCACGCCTAACGTTAATAGCAGCATAATTCATTAAGAGCCCGTTGCCAGCACGGTTGCCTTCGTTCTGATTTGAATGAACAGTCGTAATATTTATAAAATAGTTGTCTTCAGAATTTGAGCTGGTCATTGAAATTGGGCAGCCGCTATTAGCGGTAAGTGAGTTTGCTATCAGGTTGCGGTCATTGCCTGCATGTGTTGAAAACGAAATCCAGCCAAAATTATCAAACACACATGCATCGAAAACATTGTTTTGCGCATTGTCAAAATACAGTCCGTTTTGAAAACGGCTGTACTTAAAGAGGTTATCTGAAGATGCGTTCGAAAGATTAACTCCCCCCCTTGATTTTACTCCTTTGAATGTATTGTTATGCGCGTTTTTCAGGTAGATAGGTTCATTGTTCTTCAGGATTTTCAGGTCATAGACCTCGTTTTGAGAAGATTCAGTAAACTGAAATCCTGTTCCACCGTTGATGGTAAAATCTTCCATGCTGTTGTTGGAGCTCTGGAAAAGGTATACTGCAAGACCGGTTGCGGTATCAATCGTGAGGCCGGAATATGTATTGTATGAACCGCCAGTCTGATAAAGCCCGCGTTCGCCAGAATTATCAGTGCTGCTGAATGTGACAAGGTTATTGCTTGAGTTTTCAAGAAAAAGTGAACCATGCCCCCCGCCGCTGCAGTTATTAATGCTGCTGTTGTGAATGTGCGAAAAAGAACCCTCACTTAAAAAAATACCCCGGTCTCCCTGTGCAATATCTGCTTCGATCCAGTTAAAATTGCTTCGAGAAGCTATCGTTGAGTAGTTCTTTACCGGGTTTGCTTTTGCTGTTGTAATGGTAACTCCCGGTTTTGTCACAATTGCTACTTTATGTACAGTGTTTGATATTACAGCATCGAGTGGATAGTCGTTATCGGAAAATGTATTACCTGGTGGAGGGCAAATGTTTGCTGCTGTTATTCCAATTAATAGTTGTGTCCCCGGATCACTAGTAACAACATACACTGCTCCCGATTGATTGAGTTCTCGTGCCTGTTGCCAGTCTGAATAGTAATATAGTACAGGAAGAGTACTTACGTCAACAATTGTATTGCTCCACCACTGAGAGCTGCTGCTTATCGCGATAGTATCTGTATTTCTTTTAACAGTAATTGAGTTCTGTTTCCAGGTTTTGGCAGTAAAGTCAATACAATCACGAAGGCCCTTGCCGTCTTTAAACCCATCAGTGTATACTTCGGCTTTACACCCGGCAATTCTGCATTTCCAGTTAAATATTCCAAGAGCATCCGTTGCGCTTATCCCAGTGCATGCAGTATAGCCATCCAGTACAGATTTACGCCTTTCTCCGCTATGTATACATGCATCGTATCCGCCTGATTCACTTCCATCACATTCTACGGAAGTATCTGCTGCTTTTACATAATCATTCCAGTCGGGTGAGTGTGTAAAGCAGGGAACCACCGAAATAGTTGCAACTTGAGTGGTTCCGTTATCTGTATAATCATCTGTGTTTTCATCATCATTACTATCATCATCAAGATTGGAATCTTCACCTGATTCATCTTCTGTTTGCTCTTCAGTAACTTTTGAGGGAGAATTCGTATCTCCACAGTTAATACAAAATAAGATAAATGAGATCGAGAGTATTACTAAAATAGCTTTGTTTAACATATTTGCCTCCACACGTAATCAATAAATTAGTTCCAAAAGTTTCAGAAGACTATCTAACTTATAAGATAGTGAAAAAAA
>CAYTFO010000302.1:0-1094 GCA_964437135.1 uncultured Roseivirgaceae bacterium
GCTCGTCATTTACTTCTAGCAGATTCATATTCATAACAAGTCCGGAAATAAGAAAATCATGAAATGCCTCCATAGGCTCCGGATTGACCTGTAATTCACTGGCCATACCATTTGCAGATCCCAACGGGATTATACCAATTGGTATTGATGTATCAAATAAAGCTACCGAAACCGTCAAAAATGTGCCATCACCTCCTGCTGCGGCAACCTTTTCCGGTCTGAAGTCTTCTGTTAGCTTCTGAATTTTCTCTTTATCTGATTTTCCCGTCGTAGAAAAAACTTTGATTTCATGTCCATATTTTTCACATAAAGCTTTCGCCTCGTTTACGAATGCGTCTTTGTTGTTATCGCCTGAAACCGGATTTATTACCAGTAGTATTTTCATAGTCTATTTTTTATATAATACAACTCTTGAAGTGGATCATCTTCATCTGTAAAATAATTAAATGAAACATTTGATTCTTCAATCACAGATTTCCATTTTGAGATTCGGTCTTTACTACTGTTTGTCTTTCTTATCAAAATTTTCAGAATCCTATCCGGATATTCTTTGGCAATATCCAGGTATATTTCCAGGTCTCTCTGTGTATCATCTCCTATCAAAACAAAATCCTTTTCCTGAGTAAGTTCCAAAACTTTTTTGATCCGATCAATTTTGTGGTTTTTATCTTTTCTTGGGTTAAATAATTGACGCAAACTCAACCATCGGGTCATGAAGAATATTCCACGGGGTAATCCCCTATTTTCAATAAATCTGCTTAGTATACTGTATAGATTTTCTTCACTTTTTGAAACATAATAAAAGCCTGCATCCAATTTTGACAATTTCTATGTCAGAATCTCTGTATATGGAATTGGTTTTCTTTTTTCTGGGTGAAGCAATAATGTATTAAATATCCTTTTATATATCCTTCGGGTATTTGATTTGATAAGAGTATCATCCAAATCACTTACCACAAAGAATTTTCTCTTTCGGTAGTCATGATAATAGTTAATGTAATCACCAGGAAAAATAGAAAAGTCTTTAAATTTCAATTCAATATCTTCTTTTATTTCCAAAAAATGATTTAGATCTATTTTGAAAAAGCAATCTT
>CAYTFO010000302.1:1104-2676 GCA_964437135.1 uncultured Roseivirgaceae bacterium
AATCTTTATCTGTACTGATGAAATATTTCTCATCACCAATTTTTATATTAAAAGATTGATTTCGAATTGGTGAAACCAGATACGATCTAATTACAAACCGAATCATTGAAAGGTAATTTCTCGAATTTGCCAACCTTATATCCCGGTTAACCAATGTACCTGATATTCTGGATGAGTTTTTATAATTCTCGATTCCAAAATTCAATAAACAAATATCAATTGTATGATTACTCACTTTTTGTTTCTAATTCCTTTCCTTATTCTTTATAAAATACCTTTAAAAACTGGATTAATAAAGCAATCAATAAGATTAAAGAATAAGTACCTTCAATTCAATAAAGATTTGGATTGTTAAAATCTGCCTCAGTAATAACTTTGTTTTTGACCAGCTGATCAATAATGAGTTCGGTAAGTTCACTTTTAAATTTAAACTCATCCCTGATGTCATAAACGTATGCTTTTACTTTCATTTTTATAAATGAGCGATTTCCAATAATCTCATTAAAGAATAATACAGTAATGGGTTTATTCAAAAAGACATACTTTGATATTTTCGCAGCATTTTCTGCCAGGTCTCTGACTTCTGAAGTATTGATATTAAGAGGTAAAAATATTTCAGCGACAACCTGACAATTTGATTCCCCTGCATTTGAATTTGACACGGAAGAATTCATTATTTCACTATTGGGAATACTTACTAAACTGTCATCTGGAGTAATAATCCTCGTTGACCTTAATCCAATTTCAACCACTTCTCCATAATGAGACCCAACTTCAATTTTGTCACCAGTCTGAAATGGACGATCGAAAAGTATCATTATCCCTCCGAAAATATTCTTCAATATATCCTGAGATGCAAATCCTACAGCAACTCCAATTGAAGCTGAAAAAGCAAGGACTGTAGCAGCAGGAGGATGAAAAACTCCTACAATAATTATACTGATCACAAATACCCATCCCAGTATTCTGATTACCGGAATAAAACCTTTTATAGTAATCCTGTGTTTTGTACTCCTCTCCGCAAAAATTTCTAGGATTTTAGAAATTAACCTGATAGAAACATAACCTATTATCAATAAGATAATGGAAATTATAACCTTACTGCCGGTAACTTTAAAATCAGGAGTATTTAATTGTATCTGGTTATTGTCCCCTGAAGTTGCCTTATAATTTTGTGTGGAATTTTCTACAAAGGAATTAATGGTATTCTTACCAAGAGAATCAATTTCCAGTGTATCTCCTGTTTGTGAATAACCCAGGTGAAAGATCACCATTAACATCAATGTGAAAACCTTTCTCATCCGAAATGAAGTAAATTTTTAGCCTTTAGCACGTTTAAACAATCTCTATAAATCAATGGATTAACCACAAATTGCTCATTATCCCAAATTATTAAACTATCTTCCTGAAGCGAAAGCAGTAACAACTCACATGTATTCATTGTCAGATTCAATATTTGAGCAAGCTGATTTGAATTGAGTCCATCATGGATAATTAAAGCATTCAACAAATAGATTTTGTCGCTGGAAAGCATCGACAATGATTTTAGTTCCGGCTTGGCAAAGGCTCCAA
>CAYTFO010000303.1:0-2579 GCA_964437135.1 uncultured Roseivirgaceae bacterium
ATAAATGATACATAATGCCTTCAACTTAAAATAATGCAATTTACTGTTATTTTAATCATATCATATTCAGGTCTCTGAACTCGTTAAGTGTGGATTTAGATTCCGTAATCAACAAATCAAAAATGTTACATTTTAAATCTCTGTAAATAAATAACTTATAAATTTAATTAAGATGTTTACATTAATGAGTAAGCTCAATAAGATTGCTTTAAATTTTAGATTATTTTCTTTGATGGGTATAGCAATAAGTGTTAATTTTTAAATGTTAATTAAGTACAATATTTTTGTATTCAATTTAGTCACCAGGTTTATGCAAAATTTTTCTTTCGGTTTCTTAAGGAATACTTGTGTTATTTATTTTCTAGCTTTTTCATCTTTTCAGCTGAATGCTCAGGAGTTGGATCAGCTACTAAATAGAGCAGATGTATCAATGGATGTGGGTGATTGGGAAAATGCTATTGCTAACCTAACCCAAATTGAAAAAAATGATAATTTCAGGACAGAACTAGGTGAACAACAATATTCTGAAACACTAACTAATCTTGGGACTTCTTATTTGAAAATCGGAAATCTTGAAGAGGCCAGAAACAGTTTGGAAACTGCTTTAGACATTAAAAAAGCTATCGGTGACTATTCAATAGAGTCCTATGGAGTGACTCTTGAAGAACTAGGACTTGTATATATAAAGTTGGGGCTTTTTGACAATGCTAAAGTTATGATAGAAGAGGCTGTAGAAATTGCAGCACGTGAAAAGGGTAGAAATAGTTACGAGTATGCAATCGCAATTAGTGAACTAGGTGAGTTTTATGAGGAAGTAGGATACTATTCTATGGCATTTGAGAATTTTTCAAAAGCACATGATATCATTGAAGTCATCCATGCAGAAAACTCTCCAGAATATGCAAGCATCTGCCACCATATGGGTAGAATCCTAGTTAAGAATGGAATACTAGGCACTGCTGAAGAGTATTTAACTCAAGCAGTAAGTATTTATGAAGATCTTGGTGATCGGTATTTACTGGACTATACCTCCTGCATGGAAAGTCTGGGTGTTTTGTATGAAACTGAAGGTAAATTCGCTGAGTCAGAGAAGATATTGTTAAAAAACCTTCAACTTAAAAGATCAAGTGAGGGTGTTTCAGATGAGATGATCATTGAAACATTAAATGACCTGGGTATTTTATACCAACACCTTGGAAATATTGAGAAATCTGAGTTTTTCTTTAAACAGGTTTATGATTTATGTCTCGAAAGCCTGGGGAAAGATCATGGGTATTTTGGGATAGCTACTAATAACCTGGGTACTATTGCAAAGAAGAAAGGTGAATTTGAAAAGGCTGAAGAACTTCTCGTAGAATCAATTCGTGTTTATGAATTAACATATGGAAAAAAACATCCACTTTATGCAGATGCATTGAATAACCTCGCCAGCGTTGAGGTTTCATTGAAGAAATATGACCTTGCAGATAGCAGATATCAGGAAGTATTGACAATAGACCGTGAAATCTATGGAACCGAACACCCTCTGTATGCAACTGCACTCAGCAATTACGGGATTTTGTTATTTAAAAAAGGTGAAATTAAAAAAGCTGAGGAATTCTACACGGAGGCATTGAACATTAGAAAACAATCATTGGGAGTACACCACCCTTCCTATGCCAATTCACTTGAAAACCTTGGTTTATATTATTTTGTAGATGGAGATTTAGATCAGGCTGAAATCTTTCTAAGGGAAGCGGTCGAAATTCTCAAAGAGCAGATCACGTCACTCTTTCCAGTTATGACTGAAAATGAAAGAGCTCTTTTTTACCAAACTATCAGAAATGATATAGAAAGATACAACTACGTTGCTCTTCAACTGATAAATCAAAAACCTGAATTAGCTGAGATCATTCTCAATAATCAGATTCAGACTAAAGCAATTCTGCTAAATACATCTGAGCGTGCAAAATCTCAGATTGTGAAAAACCAAAATCCTGAAATTATTAATCTTTACAATGACTGGGTAAAAGAAAAAGACAGATTAGTAAGATACTATCAGATTGGAAAAGCTACTCTTGAAGAAAATCAAATAGACCTACGTAAGCTTGAGAGCAGGGTGGAAGACCTTGAAAAAGACCTGATGCTAAAGTCCTCTGAATTCAAAGAGATTGTAAGCAACCGTGAACAAACCTGGGAAGACATACAAAAAGTTTTAGGGCCTGATGAAGCAGTTGTTGAAATTGTAAAAATTCGGAGGTTTAATACTGTTCAGGAAAATGAAGAAAGAGGATTCGGCTTTTTAGATGATTGTTTTTATGTGGCAATATGGTTTGATAATAAATCCTCCAAGCCTGAGCTGATTGTACTTGAAGAAGGATATAATCTTGACATTGTTCATTACCCGTATTACTCAAATGCATTAGAGTACGGATTAAGTGATACAGACAGCTACAAATATTATTGGAAAGAAATCGATAAAAATCTGAAAGGTTACTCTAATATCTATGTCGCTCCTGATGGCATTTATCATAAAATAAACCCAAATACATTTAAAACCAGCTCCAAAGAATACCTTATTGACAAATATTACATCTCTT
>CAYTFO010000304.1:0-810 GCA_964437135.1 uncultured Roseivirgaceae bacterium
TTGGCCCAATGAAGTGGCAACTTTAATTCGCGAAAGGGGCATTCCAACGCTGGCGGGTAATTATGATGAAGGCATTGGGCTTAACAGCGATGATTGTGGCTGCGCTTATAAATCTGATGAAGAAAAGGCCAATGGAGCCATTTCTATTGCTTATACCAATAAAGTAGTAGATGATCATACCCGTGCTTATCTACGAATGTTACCCAGACACATGTCACTCGAATTTCAAAACAATAAAGAAAAAATGAAGCTTTTGATGGTGCATGGCAGTCCGCGAAAGATCAATGAGTATCTTTTTGAAGACAGACCTGAAAAGAGCCTAATGCGAATTTTGGAAGATGCTCAAGCCGACATCATGCTCTTTGGGCACACCCATAAGCCGTATCACCGAATTTTGGAATACGATCTAAATGGAGAAAAAGCTTTTCGCCATGCCATCAATATTGGTTCAGTTGGTAAACCGAAAGATAGAGACCCCAGAGCATGCTATGCCATGATGGAGCTAAATACATCACTTTCTTTACACAACGCTAATTCAATAACTCTTAGCTTCATGAGGGTTGATTATGACGTAGAAAAAGCAGCAAAAGCCGTAGAGCAAAGTGAATTGCCAATTGCCTATGCTAAGGCATTAAGAACTGCACAGTAATCTTTTTAAAATACACAGACAATGAAAAAATGGTTATCGCCAATAGTTACTTTAATGCTATTTTGCTTCTCGGGTTCTGCTCAGAATATTTCAATTGGCGGGATTTTTCCGACTATTGATCATAGCGGAGAACTCAGTAAGCGTTGGTCATACAATAGCTA
>CAYTFO010000304.1:820-2575 GCA_964437135.1 uncultured Roseivirgaceae bacterium
CAATAAAACCGTATCAATCTAGTGAAGGTAATGCCCGACTAGTTTATTTTTATGGCGAGTTTGGACTCAGTTACTTGTTGGCAAAAAACCTTTGGCTTACCGGATCTTATGTTTATGAAAGACAAGAGCCCTTCGAAAGCATTGGAAGAAACGAGCATCGTCTCTTCCAACAACTCACCTACAAACTTCCTTTTAATCGTTTCAATATCAAGCAGCGCTTACGATTTGATGAAAGATTTATCGAAAATATCAGCACAGACAAATTTGAATTTAGACATAGGCTGAGGTATCTCTTAGGGCTAACCTATGATTTAAGTGATGATTTGTATCTGATGTCCTACACTGAATTCTTTTTCAATACCACGTCAGGCGCAAATTTCCAATTCAACGAAAATTGGTCTGCATTCCAATTAGGCTATAAGATCAATCCAAGCAACTCCATTGAATTTGGATATCTCTATGTCGGATGGATATATAATAACCAAAATGACTGGTTCAATCAGCATTATTTGCAGGCAACTTGGGTAAGTAAGTTGGATTTTACGGAGCAAGAGGAATAGGAACTATGAATAAAGAAAGGCGAAGGCATAACAAAAGGGGTTCTTGCTACCTACTACCCCCTACTTACCTTAGCTCTAAAGGTGAAAATTATGAATACCATCATCCATATCCAACTGCTGGATCGCCGAAAAAAGGCCCTCTTCGAGGGCGAGTACGAGCGGGAATTTGAGCAAGAGGCAGCGCCCAAGGCGCTTTTAAAGGCCTTACAGGCCGACTCCTCGCAGATTATTCCTAGCATTGTAGCCCAATCGGCCTCGCAATATAGCAATGCGCTCGAGCGCCTAAGCAGCGTGCGCATCATGCGCGTCAATTTTGAATGGGCTGGCGAACGAATAAAAAAAGAGTTATATTTACGACCATAAAAACTAAAAATTGGCCATCTGGAATAACATACTAGGTGCATTAAACAGTCAACTGCCTCATTTCAACTCGCTGGATGAGGGGGTGGACTACATTATGCCCTACATGGCTCGCTTTAGCGAGACCCTGGCCGAGCAGGAGTTCTACCTCAATACCCGCTGGCGGGAAGTCCGCGATGACATTGAATTTCAGGAAGCTGTCCTGCATGTGTTTAAAGAAGGGGGCGTCTATCTACGCATTTTGGATGGGGATGTTGCACAGGGCACCTGGGAATACTCGATTGGAGGCTTTATTATCAAATATGGTGGCAAGCACGAGCTCTACGAACGGGTGTTTCTCAATGATGACTTTTTTATCTTGCGCAAACACGGGGATCATGCCCTGCGAGGGCAGCGAAAATACTTGTTCATGGCTCGGGAAGCTATTGCAAGACGACGAGAATGGGTGGACTTGCTGGATTTGATGTATGAAATTTACAAGGGCAATGCCAATTATGTGATTGTGGTGGTGGTGGTCTTGCTGGTAATTGCGGCGGTGTTGATTTTTTCTATTGTTTAAATTTGAGACCGAAGACCCGAGACCTGTGACCCGGGTAATCTCGCGAAGCGGGCCTCAAGTCCCGAGTCATCAAACCACTTCCTTTACCAACAGTTCCTTATACCTGTTTACCACTTCCGCTGCAATTTTTTGATTGTCGTAATGTTGTTGGATGAATTGCCGCGCAGCGGCACCCAACTGCATAACCTGCTGTGGATGCAGATAAGCCTGCATAATTTTATCCACAAAGCGCTCGGGCGTATCCGCAATCAAGACCTGTTCGCCAGCCCGGGCATG
>CAYTFO010000305.1:0-2557 GCA_964437135.1 uncultured Roseivirgaceae bacterium
AACCGAATGAAAATAAAAAGGCCATCTCAATTACTTTTGAGACAGCCTCTTTTTTATTAATATCTGGTTACGAGGTCAAATTCACTGGTATTTGAATCCAGTACCTGTCCATTTTCACATTTTAAAACTCTGGCTTTATGCTTCTCAATTATTTGGTGATTGTGGGTAGCCATTAGAATAGCCGTTCCTCTTTTATTTATTTCCATAAATAATTTATATATACCCTCAGCAACGGCAGGATCAAGATTACCGGTAGGTTCATCTGCAAGAAGAATCTGAGGTTCATTTATTAAAGCCCGGGCAATTACTACCCTTTGTTGTTCTCCCCCAGACAATTGATGAGGCATTTTATTATTTACTGCCCCTAAACCTACACGCATCAATACTTCCGCAGTTCGTGCTTTCATTTTCGCTTTGTCCTTCCAGCCGGTTGCTTTCATTACGAATTGAAGATTTTCATCTACTGTTCTGTCAAAAAACAGTTCAAAATCCTGAAAAATGATTCCAAGTTTTCTTCTTAGAAATGGTACTTCTTTCGGGCTAAGGCTTTTAATAGAATAGCCTGCAACTTTCATTTCTCCCAATCTCAAAGGAAGGTCGGAATATAAAGTTTTTAAAAGAGAGGATTTTCCGCTACCTGTTCGTCCAATCAAATAAACAAACTCTCCTTTTTCAATTTTAAAGTCGATATGACTAAGGATAGAGTTTTGATCCTGAAAAATTGTAGCATCTGTAACTTCTACTACGGGTTCCTGCGAAAATGAAGTGTGTTTAGTCAAATTGCGAGTTTTTCAAGTTTTCCGAAGGGTAATTTATCAATTATACTTTTCAACTCTTCTTCTTTCCCCTCTAAACCGTATTTATCGAGTTTTTTCAAAGGTCTATCAGCTCTAAAATAAGCGACAAGTACAAAATTATCATCTCTCAGCTGGATATAATCAGGGATTTTTGCTTTTCCTTTTACCTTTATTATATACATATATAGTTTTTGGTATTAACCAGCTTTTTATCCTATTGGTTACCTTTATTGTAATCGGCAAGGAATTTCTCTAATCCAATATCAGTTAAAGGATGTTTTAACAGACCAGTTATTACACCTAAAGGACAAGTTGCCACATCAGCTCCGGCTTCAGCGCATTGAATAAGGTGCATCGTATGTCTTATTGAAGCAGCAAGAACCTCTGTTGAGAAGCCATAATTATCATAAATATGAACTATTTGCTCGATAAGAGAAACTCCGTCAGAACTTATATCATCAAGTCTTCCTATAAAAGGCGAAACGTAACTTGCACCTGCTTTTGCAGCAAGAATCGCCTGACCTGCATTAAAGATTAAAGTACAGTTTGTTCTTATGTTATCAGCAGTAAAAGCTTTGATAGCTTTGACACCATCTTTTATCATTGGTACTTTTACAACAATTTTATCATCGATTTTAGCAAGCTCTCTACCTTCTTTGATCATTCCGTCAAAATCAGTTGATATTACTTCTGCACTTACATTATCATCCACAATATCACATATTGCTTTATAATGATTGCGAATATTTTCAGCACCAGTGATACCCTCTTTTGCCATTAGAGAAGGATTGGTTGTTACTCCATCCAGAACACCAAGATCATAGGCTTCTTTGATTTCGTCAAGATTTGCAGTATCGATGAAAAATTTCATAGGATTTTATTTAATTGAATTGAACTTAATACAAATGTAAATATTGCAATCAATTAAAGTTTGAGACTGGATAATAAAATGTGGAAGGAACAAAAGAAAAAAAGGCAAACAGGATATCGCACCGCTACAACCGCTTACCCTTGCTTCCTTCCAGACCTGGGGGATTCAGCAGGAGCTGGTCGTATCCGTTTGCCGGACCGCAAAGTTAAATTGTATTAATGTTAAATAGAATTATTTCACAAAAGAATTATTTGAAAATTGACTTTCATCAATATCATGAAACTCATCGTCTTCGAAATCTACCAGATCATCATCATCAAAAGATTCATCCGAGAATAGCTCATCTTTTTCTATTTTATAATCATAAGAGCTAAAAGGCTTGAAAAAATCCATACTATCCATAATTCGAATTTGGGATATAAATGGTGAAATTTCAATTTAATGAATTTAAATAATATTTAAGTTTAGATTAAGAATTTTAAGCTAATAACAGTATTCTATTAACTATTTAATACTAATTCGACTGTATTATTTGATTTTTCATTAATTCTTGATTCCAGAAGATCAGCCCATGTTGTCATATATAATGCTACATCTTTAGCAGAATTATGCTTTAGGTTATTTCTTTTTTCCTTCGAAATAATATTCAATACTTCCTTATCTTTCAATCTTTCAAGGTTGATCAAATCTTCCAATTTCAATCCATTTGAAATAAGTTCGCTTATGAGTAAATCCATGGGGAAGTCACTTGTTGGACAAAATCCTTCGACCTGTTCAGTCCAATCACCGTGTCCTCTCATAGCATACTCATGGATTTGGCCTTTTGACAAATCAATCAGTTCCTGTGCTAAAAAGCCACAATTACAGGCTCCCATATGTCCCCACTGAT
>CAYTFO010000306.1:0-267 GCA_964437135.1 uncultured Roseivirgaceae bacterium
TATCAACCAAAACCGTTTCATCACTTCCACCCGGTATAGTTCGCATTGGTAAAATGTAATCAAAGTTATAAGACAGAAATGAAGTGGATGCTTGTATTCCAATTTGTTTATTGATCCAGAATACAGAGTTAAATCTCAATAAATACCCAAAATTGTTAAGTTTTTCGGGGATCTCGACGTAATCATCATACTGAAAAACAGAAATCCTTGCCCAAAGCATGCTGAAAGTGGGAAAGTTTATGGTACCATATCCTAGTAAGGCTTGAG
>CAYTFO010000306.1:277-2556 GCA_964437135.1 uncultured Roseivirgaceae bacterium
CGCTAATTTCTATGTTTTTTCTATAAATCTTGTAGCCAGCTCCGAATGCAAAATGATGAAAATTGTAGTCATTTTGAAAATGCTCTCTGTAAGTAGAGGCTTTTTGTAAGAATTGGGTTGCGGCATCATTATCAACAGAATTATTCACTCTATTGAATAAGCTTATTAGTTCAAGACGTTTTGTCAAATCAACATTTATCTCTACTTCATAATTAAAACCAAGTTGTGCAAAAGCAGCTTCTCTTTTTCCATAGCCCTCCAGGTACGTAAAATATCTTTCGTATGTAACTCTTTGCAAATTTGTTTCTCTTCTTACTTCTTCAAAATCAGGATGTTTGTTTCCAAATGCCCCTACAGGAATGGCTAAACCTCCTGATGCTCCTATCTTAATCCTTTCCAAAAAGAGAGACTGAGAACTACTAAAGTAAAAATTTAGTATCAAAAATATGATTGCCGCTATTCTCATCACCAAAGAACTAATTTTTTATAAATGTCTTTCTTGTTAATATTTTTCCCTCAAATCTTATTATTACACTGTAATTCCCAGATTTGAGAGATCGTATATCAATCGGCTTTTTATTACTATATTTTCAATAAATAGTATCTTTTTATGCTCTTCCATGCTGACTATCTCAACTTCAAAATCTAGCGATTGATTTAAATCTATCCATAATTCATTGTTATCATTCGGATTAGGATAAAGTTGAAAGGAACCTAGACTATAAAAAGCTATGTTGCGGCTGCTTATAACGGTTGATCCATTTTTTGCTACAACTAAGAAACTAATTGATCCGCAAGACGGCATAATAAAATAAACACTGGAGCCACTAGGCCAAAAAGATAAAACAGATCCCGAAGTTTTAGACCAAGTATAATTATTAGCACCTGAACAATTAACCGAAACATCAACGCTACCGGCATTTACAAAATTTGTGGTATTCAATGGGATGTCATTTTGAGTTCCATTTGCATAAGATCCTTCAAGGCAGTTACCGGTTGAAATTGTAAGATCAATAGTTTGATAAACTGTATGAATAGAGCTTTGGACCTTTAATCTTAAAGTTGCTTGGCCGCTCCTGACAGGTTTGAGTTTGACTGTGGAAGAAAATTTTGAACCATAAATGTAAATATTTGACCCTCCGGAGACTACTTCCCATTCGTAACTCAGACCATTTTTAGAGAGTACATAAAAGGTTTTTAATGAAGTACCTGTGATGTTTTTTTCTCCCTTTATTTTACCGATATAGCTCCAAAATTCTTTTGGAGTATTGGAACTTGCTTGTCCCATTTCATGATAAAATGAACTATTTATGTCATGGGCTACAATAGGACCATCAACTCCATATTTGGAAAGATATTTTGTCTGTGTGTAAGGAACAGTTTGGATTATTTCAATTATTGAACTGTGATCACTACTGCCCATATCATACCATACAATATCTGCTTTCAGATAATTTTGTACTTTAATATATTTACCACTTTAATATATTTACCACTTTCCTTATACTGTGACGCAGCAGATAAATTATCGGCTCCAAAACCCATTGGACATGAATATCCATCTTCCAAAACAGTAGTTTGATGCCATGAAAGGTCATTACAACCAAACTCTAAATAGCTTATCACAAATCCATGGCAATTATAGTTATTTTGAATTGGACAATTTGCAAGAAGTTTTAATCCAGCCGTTTCTATTTTATAATCGATATCACAGTTGCCAGTGAAGTCATTTTGTGCGAAACAAGTAATTGTAATAGTTGCAAAAAACTGTATAAGAGGAAATAATCTCATAACTGAAGCAATTAGGGTGAAAATATCCAAGTTCTATTCTCTATAAAATGATGTATCTTCCAGAGATTAATGATTATGGTCAAGTTCTCAGCTCTCCCTGGCCGTTGTTAGTGTTTTCACCGACAACACATACAGCCTTGGTGGTATGAAATGAATGATTTATTTGAATATGCTGAGTAATAAAATCTGGTGGAATAAAAACCAATATCTGCAAATCCGACCCTGTCATGTTCTTGCTTGTTGGAGAGAACACCAAAAAGGGCACCGAAATTTCTATAGTTTTTCTTTTGAATTTCTATGGTTTTTCTATTGTATTTCTTTAGTTAATCTATAGGTGCTAACAAGTATTAAACATGACAAGTTTCTTCCCTGTCGGATCAGGTTTGCTGCTTTACTTTGTAGTTCTTGGTGTCTCCTTTGCGATCCTTTGTGTTATAGCTCAATCACTGTCCCTCGATCTACTAAATGTAATTGGTTCTGACAGGTAA
>CAYTFO010000307.1:0-2512 GCA_964437135.1 uncultured Roseivirgaceae bacterium
GGTGACTGAGAAGTATACGCATTTGACGGCGAAGAGGTTGAAGGAGAAGATGGATCGGTTGGTTTAAAATCAAGAAACTATAGTTTTAAGCCTTAGTTTAAGTGTTAATTCTATGAAAATTATTAACATTGGATGAATTAAAAGGTTGTTTTGTAAGTAAGTAGCTTATGGCGTCAAGATAATTATTATTTAATGTCGCATACCTCCAAATTACAAGATCAACAACACTTTCTTTTTCATTTGTTTTATTAGCTATTAAACTACATAATGATTCAGTGCTTTTGAAACCAAGTTTTTTGGAAATTCTTTCGAGGTGACGATCAGGCTTTGAATAATTTAGACCAATATTTTTGGCCAAGTGGAATTTTGTTACTGATCCAATATAAGGTATTGTTTCTAAAAAATTTACACCTTTTAATGTAATCTCTTTTTTAAAATTCTTGAATCCTTTCTGTACAATCACATCAGCGATTGTTATAATCGCAGATATTTTTTTCTTGTGACCAAAGATAGACAATGAATTTGAATAACAAATATCCTTATTTAACACAATTTTCTTTGCACTTTTCCAGCCAAAAAATACATCAGATATACCAGGAAACACTTTTTTTATTATCTTTTCATTCATTCCAGAAGATAAGATTACCCATGCAGTTTCTTTTAGGAATTCTTCTTCTCCAATATCTGAAATCTTAACCGATTCTTGCCAATCAACTTCTGAGCTATAACCCTTTTTTATTACGAATCTTTTTGCATAAAAATATGCATGACAAAGCTCGTTTATATGGTGATTATTATTTCTCATATAATTCAACCTCCAAGTGAGTTTATAAAAAATTTAATACGAGTAATTAAATAAGGACTATTATGATGATCAGAGATATATTTGCTGAGAGCAACTTTTTGTAAATGCTTATGTTTTAATCTGTTAAATGAACCTTCAGGTATTGCTATCAACATTGAATTAATCTGTGAATATTTTTTTGAAAACTGAGTGACCTGTGTTTCTGATATCTTTTCTGGACTGCTGATTATTTCTCTACATTCATTCAATAAATGAGATAACTGGTTTTTTGCTTCTTCATGACTGGCTGATTTTTGATCCCATTTAACTATTAGCAACAAAATTGAGACAAAAAAAACTGCAATTGAAGCTAATCCAATAATCAATTCAATATCTTTATTAAAGAGCGAAAGTTTCATTAGATACTCTGAGCTTGCAAAAACAAGTGAGTTTAAAATAATAGCAGATATGAATAATGTAATATTAAGAATCTGAGATAAACGATTGTATTTATCCCTTAAAGATGAGTGCATACTTATTATCATATTCAGCACTCTTTTCATTCTCTTTAATTCATCCATTCTACTTTAGTATTTCGATCCACTTTTGTTTCAATTTACTTGCGTCAGCATTATCCATCTTACGACTAATTTGTGCTAAAGAATCTGCTACCATTTTTCTTTGAAGACTATTCTCTGGACCTAAATATGAGTCTACGTTTACTGATTGCCCTGTCTTATCTTTAATGGGTTTTAGAGCTATATTTGAAGCTTTTTTAAAGAAAAATTTCAGCATATCTTTTTTATATTTTCTCCCTGTATACTTTGAAAAAGCTTCTATGGCAGCTGCTTCTGTATGATAGCCTGACAACTTTCGATTATCTGGGAATTTAGAAATTATAGATTTAGCTAATTTAATAACTGGCAATAATTTACCAGACATATTTATATTTGACGCTCTAAGACTAAGAGCGAATTTTTTTGGATTTACAATATTCGACCAATTTTGTGAATCCTGAGCAATTTTAAACCCTGAGGCTTTTTTTACAGCTGGTAGTAATTGAATTTCGCTTCCGTCTGAATACTTTAAAGTAATTGCCAAATTACCTTTCTTAATTTCAGTATTGGGATATCTTTTCTTTAGCCGATCATAAAAATACTCTTTTACTTCATTAGGTGATTTATTCAAAAGCTCTGAATTATTTAATACAACAAGTGAATCAATATCACTTAGACCGTCAACATATGTGTGCCTTGAAACTGACCCTCCATATCTAAATGTCAAATAACCATCAATTTCTGACTCTAAGGCTTTACGGATTTCACCTAAATGTTTCTGAATGAGTTCAGTGTCTCGATCATTTACCTTTGAGAGTAAAGTATTTATTTCACTGGTTATTTCAGAGTCAAATCTTTCATCTCGTGATGCTGCCTCAGATTCTCTTACTTTTCTTGCAAGTTCTTCGCCATTTTTTTTACCGCTGCCGTGAAAAAACCCTCCGCCTGATCCACCCATAACAAATTACCCAATAGTTTTTGCTGATTTTTTTAAAAATTCCACAAACGTTTTTCCACCTATATCTGATAGTGGATTAAGGTTGTCTTCTTTTACACAATTGATCATTGCGTATTTCATCTTGTCCAAGTAGTAAATATTATTTGTTAATGATTTAAGGTTCTACAGGAAAGTTTGTGGGTAATTCAAAGTAAGTATATTTTTCACCGAAAA
>CAYTFO010000308.1:0-2506 GCA_964437135.1 uncultured Roseivirgaceae bacterium
AAATCTTAAGGTTTAACCGCTCTCAACATTTCCCGCTTGCCCGGAGGTCCTGGAATTTTCTCTACTTGAAATCCTATTTCGATTAAATCCCTTCGAACACTTCCCTTGCAACAATAAGTCACCCAAACACCTTCAGAATTTAAATGATGGTACATATTTTCTAAAATAGAATTATGCCATAAATGAGGCTGAACCCTAGGCCCGAAAGCGTCAAAATAGATGACATCGTATAGATCATTAGTTTGAAATGCATCGATATCTATTTTTAGTTTTTTCAATTGGAATCTATCCGATATCAAATGAAAGTCTCCCCATGGCACTTGATGTAATTTTCTAAAAACAGGCTTCTCGTCATCTTTCACATAATTCAATTGCCTGATATCCTCATCTGAAACAGGGTACTTTTCAATGGAGGTATAATTCACACTCAAATTATTTTCTCTTGCAAATGTATACGTTAAATAGGCATTAAGACCAGTCCCAAATCCCATTTCCAAAATACGAATAGTCTCTTGAGGTTTTGATTTAAGCCTATACCCTAATCCACTCTCAATGTAGACGTGTAAGGCTTCGGTGATTGCACCATGTTGAGAATGATAGCTTTCATTCCATTCGGGAAAATGAATGGTTTTGGAGCCATCTTTGGTGGTGATGAGTACTTTTTTCAAAACTTAACCCTAAAAAAACATGCGCCTGAACTTTACATTCAGACGCATGAAGTTAATTAAAAACTTGTACTTACTGAATTAAATACACGCCATCTGCGGTGAAACCATAAGTGACTTCAGGCTTGGTAATAGCTGCAATTTCTTCTTCAGACTTACCGGCATCTTCTGCAAAATGCTTGAGGTCTTCCACTGAAGTTTCAGTAACAAATGCTATTCCATGGACTATAGCCTCAGACTCTGCGATGTCTTTTGGTACGAAAAAACCGTAATCCTTAAACTTTACAAAACTCTCAGTCGCTTCCGGCATTTCTAAACGCATCCAGCATCCTTTTTTTGAACAAACAGAGTTTACTTTAGACTGAAATACCAGATTAATGGTATCACCAGGCTTAAGGGTATTGTATTTTTCAAAAGCCAAATCAGCAGATTGTGGTGAAGAAATATCAAACGCTTGACCGTAAAAGTTTGTGTTTGCAACAGCTGCAATGGTTTCTGTTTCTTCAGCAAATCCTTCATTATTTTCTTTAACATCAGACTGTTTACATGATACAAATGCTAAAAAAAACAAGCAGATTATTGAATATTTCATAATTAAGGGGGTTTAAAATGTGGTTTTGATAAGAAAAATTTAATAAATGGGTCATTAAATTTTAGCCTAAATGACCTATATTTGTCTTTGCAAATTTACAAAATGGATACCAAACTTTCACCACTTAAAATCACAAAAATTCAGACATCTAAAATCGGTCAAGTTGACTTTAGTAATTTGCCATTTGGCAAAGTTTTTACAGACCATATGATGTACTGTGATTTCCAGAATGGTGAATGGCAACAACCGCAAATCGTGCCTTATGGTCCGATGCAGTTTGAACCTTCTGCTAAAGTTTTTCATTATGGACAAGCTGTTTTTGAGGGCATGAAAGCTTTTAAAGACGACAACAACAAAGTTTGGTTATTTAGACCTGAGAAGAATTTTGAGCGTATCAACAAATCGGCAAAACGTTTGGCTATTCCTGAATTTCCTAAAGAATACTTTTTTGAAGGTTTAAAAACCTTACTTACACTTGACCACGACTGGGTAAAAAGTGGACAGGGTAACTCCCTTTATATCCGACCTTTTGTGATTGCTACAGAAAATGGTGTAGCAGCTGCGCCTTCGACCTCATACCGATTTATGATTATTACATGCCCGGCCAGAGGGTATTACAATGTACCTATCCGTGTTTTATTTTCAGAAAAATACAGCCGTGCAGCAAGCGGCGGCGTAGGCTTTGCTAAAGCTGCAGGTAACTATGGCGCACAATTTTACCCAACAAACCTCGCTAAAGAAAACGGGTACGAACAAATCATATGGACAGATGCTGATACCCATAGTTATCTCGAGGAAGCTGGGACAATGAATATATTCTTTAGATTAAATGACAAGCTTTTAACAGCCCCCACAAACGATAGAATACTTGATGGTGTGACCAGAGATAGTGTTATTCAATTGGCAAAAGACAATAATATAGACGTTGAAGTTGCCCCTGTTGAAGTTGAAGGCATTAAGAATGCCGCTAAAAAAGGAGAACTTTTAGAAATATTTGGAACCGGAACTGCTGCAACCATAGCACAAGTTCTTGGTTTTGAACATTCGGGCTTCGTTCACGAATTGCCTAAGGTAGAAAATAAATACGGTAGCTTTTTCAAAAAAACCCTTCAGGATATCCAATACAACCGTTCTGAAGACAAGCATGGCTGGCGTTTTGGTGGTTTTTAAAAATTAAGCCTAAAAAACACATTTGGCGTTAAGACCATGCTCCTGCCTTCAATGTTACTAATACTTGTATTATTGTTAT